>CAKNJL010000008.1 GCA_930982035.1 uncultured Clostridium sp. | reverse complement strand
TTTTCCAAGGTCTGTCCCTCAATCCCTGTTTTCCAAGGTCTGTCCCTCAATCCCTGTTTTCCAAGGTCTGTCCCTCAATCCCTTTTTTCCAAGTACCGTCCCTCAATCCCTTCTTTCCAAGGTCTGTCACCTAATCCCTTTTGACACTTCCCCATTGGTTGGTATATAATACAAAAAACGAAAGGTAGGAAATTTTATGGATAAAGTAAGAGAAACAGCATTAAAAGCTTTATATAAAATAGATGAAAAAGAGGCATATTCAAATATTGCACTTGATGAAACAATAAAAGAAAATAGAAACAAATTAGATGAAAGAGATGTTGGGTTTATATCAGAAATAGTATATGGTGTGACAACTTGGAAACTAACTATAGATGAAATAATTAAAAAATATTCAAAAATTAGATTGAAAAAAATTTCTCCATGGATTTTAAATATTTTAAGAATGGGGATATATCAAATTGTATTTTTAGATAAAGTGCCTAAATCTGCAAGTGTAAATGAGAGCGTAAATTTAGCAAAAAGATATGGTCACAAAAGTAGTTCAAATTTTGTTAATGCTATTTTAAGGAAAGTAGATAAAAAAGATTACGAAGAGTTTTTTGAAATAAAAGATGATATTGAAAGGATTTCTAAAACTACTTCTATGCCTACATGGATTATAGAAGAATTGTTAAAAGATAATGATATAAAAAAAGTAGAGGAAATTTGCAGATGTTCTAATGTAAGACCTAAAGTTACAATAAGAGTTAATAATTTAAAAACGAACAAGGATGAATTAGCAAAAATTTTAAAAGAACGAAAAATAGAATTCAAAGAAGGGGTTTTAGATGATTTTTTTGTTTTAAAAAACATTAAAAATATAGAAAATTTAGATTTATTTAAAGAAGGTTTTTTTACAATTCAAGATGAAGGTGCAGGTTTAATTACTCTAATAGTGGAGCCAAAAGCTAATGAAATAATATTAGACGCATGTAGTAGTCCTGGAGGAAAAACGACATATATGGCTGAGCTAATGGAAAATAGAGGGAAAATATTGGCTTGGGATTTACATGAACATAGGGTAAAATTAGTAGAGGAAAATGCCAAAAGATTAGGAGTAGATATAATTGAAGCAAAATGTGAAGATGCAACAGTTTTTAAGCAAGAATATACAGAGAAATTTGACAAAATTCTTTTAGATGTACCATGTTTAGGTTTAGGTGTATTGAAAAGAAAGCCTGATATCAAATGGAAAAGAAAAAGGGAAGATGTTGTTGAAATTACAAAAATTCAAGAAAAAATTTTGGAAACATGTTCAAAATATATAAAACCTAATGGGCAAATTATATATTCAACATGTAGCATTATTAAAGATGAAAATGAAAAAATTATAGAAAAATTTTTAGAAAAAAATAAAAATTTTGATTATGCAAAAATAGAAACGAGTAAATGTAAAAAATATATAAAAAATATTGAAAAAACAGGAAAAGTCCAATTATATCAAAATGAAGAAAATGATGGATTTTTTATGTGCAAATTACAAAAAAAGTAAATATTACAATTACATTACACTTAGATTACAATTGCGTTAAAGATATTGATTTTTACGCTAGTAATGGTAAAATAAATTAGAACAAATTAGCGTTATTGTAAAAAAACGTAAAAACTTAGAAATTTATTCAAGTATGAAATTTTTATAAGTGCAAAAAATATTGATAAATAAAAAAATGAAAAAAAGGAGCAAAAAATGGCTAACTGTTTAGGATTGTATGTAGAAAGTAATATAATTAAATATGCAAAAGTTTCAAAAGACCATGATAAATTAAAAGTAGAAACTTTTGGTGTGAAGTTTTATGATAATTTAGAAAAAGCAATAAATCAAATTATTGACGAAACCTTCAGTTATAAAACGCCAATAAGTATAAATTTATCTGAAGAGATTTATAACTATTTTGATATGTTTGCACTACTTAGTAATAAGGATTTATCTAAAGCTATAAAAACAGAATTTGAAATGTATTGCAGTGATCAAGGATATAATCCAAATGTTTTTGAAACAAGATATGTTGTTTCAAAAAATCCAGAGGACAAAGAAAAGCTTAAAGTAATTCATATAGCTGCCAATAAAATAGAATTAACTAAAAAGACACAAGTGTTAGAAAAAAATAAACTATCTAGTATAATTCCAATTTCTATGGCTATAACAAATTTAATGGAAACAAAACCAAAAGAAAATTGTTTAGTAGTAAATATGGAAGAACATACAACAGTAACAACAATAATAGATGAAAATGTTTATGATGTAAATTCATTTGATGAAGGCAGTCAAGAATTTTTAAGAAAGATAAATTTGAAAGAAAATTCAATGGCTAAATCATATGAAATATGTAAAAACACAACAATATATACTTCAGAAGGTAAAGATTTACAGGAAACAGAAATGACATATTTGGAAGATATAATGCCAACATTATATACAATAGTTGGTCATATAAGAAAATTAATAAATGAAAGTCCAGAAAAAATAACAAAAGTATATCTAACTGGAACAGCAACATTAATAAATAATTTAGATTTATATTTTCAAGAATATTTAAGTGAAGTAAATTGTGAAATATTAAAACCATATTTCATAAATGCAACAAAAGAAATTAGTATACAAGACTATATAGAAGTGAATTCAGCTTTAGCTTTAGCATTATCAGGATTAGGACAAGGAATTCAAGGTGTTAACTTTAAAAGACAAACATTTGCAGACAAAATTCCTGATTGGTTAAAAGTAGAAGTAAATCCAGGTAAAGCAAAAGAAAGTAAAATAGCAAAATCTGGTTGGTTTACAAATGACTTAGGTGAAAAATTAGATAAAACAGAAATAAGTCTATTAAGAACAGCAGGGGGATTAATTTTATTATTTATAATATTTAGTGTCTTTTCAGTATTGCTAAAAAATCAAATGGAAGCAAAAGAACAACAAGCAAATCAGTCTATAAGTAGTACAAATGCACAAATTCAATTAGTAGAAAGTGATAAAACAAAAATAGATTCAAGAACAAATGATTATACTGAGATGATTCAAAATTTACAAGACTTAAATGATAGATTATCAGAAGCAAGCAAAACTAGAGATGCAATACCTAATTTATTAAACTCAATAATGTATATTATACCAGAAAATGTACAAATAACATCTATTCAAAATACAACAGGAACACATATAGTAATAGAAGCACAATCAGATAAATATGAGCAATTAGGTATGTTTAAAGCAAAACTAGATACAGGTATGTATTTAACAAATGTAATTTCTACTTCAGGACAACAAGAAAATAATGTTATCAAAGTAAAAATAGAAGGAGACTTACCATGAAAAAATTATTGATTTTAATATTAATAGCACTTGTGTTAGCATTAACTATTTTTACACTAATAAATGGACTTAGTATTGGCAGTTTTAAAGTTTGGGGAATAAAACAAATACAAAGCGAAAACGCAGAACTAGAAGAAACTGTCACAGAAGCTACTAAACTTGCAAGTTCAACTTTTCCAAGTAAAGTTAGTGAATTAAACACAAGTATGGAAAAATTAGAACAAGAAAAAACATCATATAATGATATGGTTGCAGTTAGTGATACAGGTGATGTTCAAACAGCAAGCCAATTATCAAATTATACTTTAGACTTTTTATGGACAACAATAGGAACGCATGCAACAAGTGAAGGCGTTAATATAGATATATCAATAACATCTGGAACAGGTGGAGAAAATGTATATAATTTGAATTTTACAGCTGTTGGAAGTTATGTTGGTATAAGTGAATTTATAAGAGATGTAGAAGATGATTCTGATTTAGGATTTAAGATAGAAAACTTTTCAATGAAAGCAGGTTCATCTACATCACAGTTACAAGCAACATTTGTATGCAAAAATATACCAATAGAAGGAATATCATCACTTTCAACAAATGCTAGAACAGATTCACAAAACACTAATACAACAAATAGTACAAACACAGCAAACACTACAAATTCAACTAACACAACAAATACAACGAATACAACAAACACAACTGAGTAGGATTGTTGAAAATAATAAATAGAATTTCAATTTTTATGAAGAATATTATTAGAAATTTAAATAAAACAATAAAAAATCTAAATCCTAAATTACCATAAACAAAAAGATTTTTAAGTAGTAAAGGAGAACATTATGGCAAAAAATATTATCAAAGAAATAATTATTATGTTATTACTATGTTTGGCAATAATTTTAGTACTTGGAGTATTACTATATGAATATGTCCCAAGCAATAAAATTATACCAGATGAAGTATCATATACTACACCAGAAAATATAAAAGAAGAACTAAGTAAAAGTGATGGAGTAGATGATGAACAGGTAATTCTAACATATAGTATTGATGCAACAGATTTAAATAACTATGAAAGAATAAATACTTATGTGGCAGGAAAACCAAATCCATTCTCATCATATGATACAAGTTCAAGTTCTGGAGAAGATACTGAACAAAATGGAAGTTCAAATGGAAGTAGTAGCAAAAATCCAGGAACTTCAAATAGTTCAGGTAGTTCCAATAATTCAGGAAGTTCAGGTAGCAATTCAAACAGTGAAACAAGTTCAGGAGGAACATACTTGCCTGATAAAGGAACAAAATAAAATTAGTTATTAGAGTTATGTTTTTTAAAACATAAATTATATATATAAATTTATTTCAAAAGAAAAGGAGGATTACAAAATGAGAAACCAAAGAGGTATTACTTTAATCGCTTTAGTTATCACAATTATTGTATTATTAATTTTAGCAGGAGTATCAATTGCTATGTTAACAGGTGATAATGGAATATTATCAAATGCACAAAAAGCAAAAGATGAAACATTAAAAAGTGAAGTTATTGAACGAATAAATATAGCACTTAATGATGTAAAAACGGAAATATATGCACAACAAGCTGATGATCCAAGCTGGGATCCATTGAATGCAGGAAATACAGCTTTTTCAGATGATGTAATAGAAACAGTTTTGGAAAATAATGATTTTGCTGCTAGTAGTGGAACATTAAAAGATGCGACTTATGAGTATACTTTAAAAAGTGGAATATTAGAATTAACATATTATAATACAACATCTGAAATAGGAACAGCCAGTGCTCCAATAAAGGGTACAATAACTTTAAATACTACAAGTTATACAATTGATGAGGCGAAATAAAAAAACAAAAATAATTAGGAGGATGAAAAATGAAAAATCAAAATGGTATTACTTTAATTGCTTTAGTAATAACTATAATTGTATTATTAATTTTAGCAGGAGTATCAATTGCTATGCTTACAGGTGATAATGGAATATTATCAAATGCACAAAAAGCAGGAGATGATACATTAAAAGCTGAAGTAAAAGAAAGATTACAATTAGCTTTAAATGATGTAAAGACTGAAATATATGCAAATCAAGCAGATAAAAATAGTTATAAACCGTTAGAAGGAACATCAGGAAGTTACACATTAGAAGCAGATATAACAAAAGTGTTAACAAATAATGATTTTGGCACAAGTAATACAAGTGGAGAGTATTATTATAAATTAGATACTTCAACAGGAATATTAACAGTAAGTTATTTTAACGAGACTAAAGAAATAGGAAATAGTACAACACCTGCATCAGCAACAATAGATTTGTCAAAAACACCATACACAATTACACCTGTAACACGGAATAACAATTGATTAATATAAAAGCCATACGCACACTAAAGTGTGTATGGCTTAAATAATAAAAAAGCAAAACACAAGAACAAAATATTAATAAAGAGAAAGAACATCAAGATAAAAGCCCAAAAAACACAAATTAAAAGGAGAAAAAATGGATATACTACTATATATAATCATATTCATAATGGGAACAGTATTTGGAAGTTTTTTTACACTAGCAACATACAGAATACCAAGAAACCAAGATATAACACATACACACTCATATTGCCCTAATTGTAGTCACAAATTAGGTTTTTTAGACTTAATCCCAGTATTTAGTTATATATTCCTATTAGGAAAATGCAGATATTGTAAAGAAAAAATAAGTCCAAGATATCTAATAATAGAAATACTATCAGGAGTAACATTTGCATTAGTAGCATATTTAATGAATATAAGTGTAGATAATCTAAAAGTAACAGTACTAATAGACAGTGCATTTATGGCTCTTTATTTATGTTTCGTTTTTATAATGGCAGGAATTGATAAGGAGAACAGAAAAATAGAAAAATCAGTATCTATGTATGGAATCTTACTATCTATAGCATATATAGTATATCTATGTATAATAGAACAAGATAGTATATATAGATATATTATATATTTAGTATTCTATATATTAATACTAATTTTAGATACAATAACACTAAAAAGATATGCAAAAAATAGCTATGTTAATGGAGTAATTTTAACTGCAATAATAATGGTGATTTTTACAGGTGAATATATAATGATAAATACCATTATAATGACAGCATTAGCAGTAGCAATAAATCTTTTATTATACAAGATAGCTAACATAAGGAAAAAAGTTAGAAGAGAAAAGAAAAATTATGGGGAAGATATAACATATGGATTTTACTTAGCAATATCAAACATATTAAATTTACTATTTGTATTAGCATGGTATAAATTTTTTATTTAGAAAAATAATAGGTTTATAGGTAAAACCGTGATAAAAACCTAAATATCTTATACAGGGAATAGATATGAAAGTAAAAAGTGAAAAGGGAATAACAAATATAGATATTACAGTTTCAATAATATTGATAACATTGTTTGTAGCAATTATAGCTACACTTATGTATAACATAAATGCTAATTCAGGTTCAGTAGAAAGAAGGTCAATAGCAACAAATTATGCGATAAATGAAATAGAATCTTTAAAAGCACAAAATTTCGATGAATTGGAAGAAACTGTAGAACCAAATGAATTTGAAGACATTTTAGAAAATGAAAAGCCTACAGGTTATGCAAAAAAAGTAACTATAATAGATTATGCAAATCTAGAGGAAAATAAAGATGATGACACAATAGTACCAGGATTAGTAAAAAAAGTTACAGTAGAGATATCATATAAAGATGGAAACACAACTCAAACAATAGATTTATCAACTGTAATTGCAAAAAATAGCTAAATGTAAACTATTTAGAAAGGAATAGGTTTTAATATGCGTTCTGAAAAAGGTATTACATTAGTATCAGTAATTGTATATGTAATTGCTATGCTGATAATTATATCAGTTATAACTGTATTAACATCATATTTTTATAAAAATGTTGATATTAATTCTACAAGTGAAAATTTAAGCCAGCAATATACGCGATTTAACACATATTTTACAGAGGAAGTAAATAAAAAAGGAAATAATATTTTAGATATAGGAGAAACAGAAAGTACAACAGGAAATAGTCCGCAAAAATATATTGTTTTTTCAAGTGGAAATCAATATACATTTATTCCAGCAAATAAATCAATTTATATAAATAGTGTAAAAATTGCAGAAGACATAGAGAATTGTACCTTTGAAGAAATCAAAGAAGATGATAAAACTAAAGTAAAGGTTACAATACAAGGAGCAAATAATTTTGAAAGAGTAACTACATATACTTTAGTTAAGTAAAAATCAAATACAATTTTAGTTAGACAAATTAAAGTGAAAGAGGTGTATAATATGGATATAAAAAGAAGACAACCTATAGGTGTAGAACTAGTAAAAAGGGGTGTTGTAAAAGAAGAAGATATAGAAAATGCATTAAGATATCAGAAAAGTCATCCAAATACTAAAATTGGAGATTGCCTATATGAATTAGAGGCTTGTGATCCATATATCTTAATAACATCAATAGGAGAAATTTTAGGAGAAAAAGGAATATTATTAAACAAAAATATGATTAAAATAGATATTTCTGAATATATTTCTCTAGATATTGCTAAAAAAAATAAAGTAGTACCTTTTGACATTGAAGGTGGAAAAATAAAAGTATGTTTTGCCAATACGGTAAACAGAAGAAGTATGGACAGTATGAAATTATTATTTCTAAATAAAGGTTTAATAATGGAGCCATATATAACTTTTGAAAGAGATATTATGCAATTATTGAAATCTTTAGAAGGAAAAGCAGGAGCAGATATAGATGATTCAGAAGGTGTAACAGTAATAAATTTAGTAGATAGCATCATAAAAACAGGTATTGAAAAAAGAGCAAGTGATATTCATATAGAGCCTATGGCTACATCTATAAGAGTTAGATACAGAATAGATGGAGAATTATTTACAGCAGCAAATTTAGATAAAGAAAAACAACATCAAATAATAGGAAGATTAAAAGCAATATCAAATATGCACCAAGAAAAACAGGAAGCACAAGATGGTAGAATATTATTATATGAAGATTACAATATACGTGTATCTTCACAACCAAATGTATATGGAGAAAAATTTGTTTTAAGATTATTAAAGAAAAATGCAGATATAAAAAATATATTTGACTTAGGATATTATGGAGAAGAAGAAGCATTCAAAAAAAGTATAAATAAGAAAAATAGTATTACAATAATGGCAGCTCCAACAGGAGAAGGAAAAACTACATCATTATACAGTATAATAGATTATCTAAATAAACCAGAAATAAATATAACAACAATCGAAGACCCAGTTGAAATACGTATACCAGGATTGAACCAAATAGAAATAGATGCAAGAACTACATTTGCAGGAGCTTTAAGAACAGTATTAAGACAAGACCCAGACATTATACTAGTAGGAGAAATCAGAGATAGAGAAACAGCAGAAATAGCTATACAAGCTGGACAAACAGGACATTATGTTTTATCAACAATTCACACAATTGATAGTATAGAGGTAATAAATAGATTAAGAAAAATAGGAATTTCTGATTATGATATCGCCAGTACACTTGCAACTGTAATATCACAAAGATTAGTTAGAAGAATATGCCCAAAATGTAAGAGAGAAAGAGAATATACAAAAGAAGAAAAAGAAATCATAAATGGAATATTAGAAAAATACGGAGAAAATGTAGATTTAAAGGATATGAAAACATATGATTCATTTGGATGCGACTATTGCAATGGTACAGGATTTTATGACAGAATAGGAATTTTTGAATTTTTAAATATGACAGATGAATTAAAAGACTTAATTGTTTCAGGTGCACCAAGTATGGATATAAGAAGAAAAGCGATAGAGCAAGGTTATAAACCATTAATAGTTGATGGTATAAAAAAGGTATTAAGAGGAGAAACAACTATAGATGAGCTAAACAAAAAATTGCTATTTTTCTAAAACAATATACAATTTCGGCCAGACAATATGGGCCAGGTTGTAAGGTGTATTTTTCTTTCGACAAAATACGACAGACTATAGCAAAGTTCAGAATATTCTGTATAGTTTGGGTACGAAAATATTATAGTTAAAATAAAAATTTGGTAGAAATTTTGAGCTTGTCATTTTTAAATGATAAAGGAGGAAATAAATTATGAATATGGATAAAATCCTTGATATAGCAATGGAAAAAGATGCATCAGATGTTCACATGATATGTGGAAATAAGCCAATGTTAAGAATTGCAAGAGACCTAGTAGAAATAGAGGAAATGAATAAGATTACAGAAGAAGATATGGCAGAAGCATATGACTATTTAGTAAAAGGAAATGTAGATAAAGATGAGGTATATAATACAACAAGAAAATTAGATTTATCATATGAATATAAAGATATACGTCTAAGAGTAAATATATCATCTTCAGATGATGTACCTACATGTACACTAAGACTTATAAAAAATGAATTACCACCATACGAATCATTAGGAATACCAGATGTTGTAAGGAGAATGACATATCAACCACAAGGATTAATATTAGTTACAGGAAAAACAAACTCTGGTAAAAGTACAACATTAAATTCTATGATAGACTATATAAATGAAAATCAAAATAAAAAAATATTAACATTAGAAAACCCAATAGAATACAAACATACATCTAAAAAATCATTAATAGTACAAAAAGAAGTTGGAAAAGGAAGAGATGTTTTAACATTTAGTGATGGTGTTAAGAACTCATTAAGAGAAGACTGCGATATTTTGGTTATAGGAGAGATTAGGGATAGAACAACAATGGAAGCAGCTATAGAAATGGCAGAATCAGGACATCTTGTTATAGGAACATTGCATACAAAATCATGTGCAGAAACAATAGATAGAATGATAAACTTCTATGAAGTTAGAGACCAAGCAAGTGTAAAATATTTATTATCAGCACTATTAAAATTAGTTGTATCACAAAGACTTTTAAAAGGAACAGACGGAAAATTAGTACTAGTTCCAGAAGTTATGGTAGTAGACAATATAGTAGCTGGAATAATAAGAAAAGATAAATTAAGTGTATCAGAAATAGAAGACGCAATACAAAGTAACTTAGAAAAAGGAAGTATAGGATTAATAAATTCATTAGCAGAACTTTTTGTAGAGGATAAAATAACACTAGATCAAGCAAAATCTCAGATAGAAGAGAAAAACCAAGAAATATTAAATAGAACAATAATGCAATTGAAAATCAAAAAGAGTTCAAAAAGTGAATATTAGATGATGATTTTGGGGCTGAAAAAAATTATCATTATAAAATATACTTTAAGAAAAAAATAAAATAAATAATGACACTTATAAAATGAAAAATAAGATATTATAAAATATAATATTTGGTAGTAAAAGTGAAACACATAAAGAAAAATAAAAGTTAGGGAGGTTAAAAATGCCAACTTATGTATATAGGGCTATGACTAGGTCTGGATTAATTGTAAGAAATAGAATAGAGTCACCAAGTAGACAAAATTTGTTAAAAACACTAAAAGGCAATGGTCTAGTGCCAATAGATGTTCAACAAATTAGATATGTAGGAAAACAACAAAAAAAGGCCAAGAAAAATATTACAAACATAGAAGAAATAATGAAAAATGTAAATACAACAAATATAGGAAAAAGTAAACCAAAGCAACTATCAACAAAAGAAAAAATCAACCTATATTTTGCGAAAACAGAAAAAATTACAAGTAGAGATATAATGATATTTACACAAAATTTCTATCTATTGAAAAAGGCAAACTTCAACAATATACACGCACTAGATACAATAATTCAAAGTACAGAAAACTTGTCGTTTAGAGGAATATTAGAAGATATCTTAGCAGGTGTTGAAGCTGGTGACAACATGTATACTACAATGGAATACTATTCAAATGTATTTCCATATATATACATCAATATGATAAAAGTAGGAGAACTGTCAGGATCACTAACCAATTCATTAGAGCAAGCAGTAAAATATCTAGATGAAACAGATGCCTTAAATAGAAAACTAAGGTCAATATTAATACCAAATATAGTACAATTTGTATTATTGTTAGTAATGCTTTTTGTAGGAACATTAGTGGCAATACCTACAATACAAGGAATATTTGATGAGTTAGGAACAGAAGAAGAACTACCAGCAGTTACACTATGGTTTGCAGATGTAGTTGATGTCCTGATTGCATATTGGTATATCCCTGTACTAGTTCTGGTGGCAATAGCTGGGGGCATACTATTTTATATCAATACTCCAAAAGGAAAATATAATTTTCATTATTTTAAATATAAAATGCCAATATTTGGTGAATTGATATTTGCACTTGACTTTTCAAGATTTTTAAAAGCCATGTTACTAAACTTAAGAAATGGAATGAGAATACAAGACTCAATAGAAGTAAGTAAAAATGTAATAAAGAACTATGTAATGCTTTCAATGATAGAAACATCAATAAATAATATGTTAACAGGTAGTTCATGGATAGAACCATTTGAACAATCAGGATTAGCAAAACCTATGATAACAGAAATGTTGAAGATAGGTATGCAAACAGATTTAGCTGAAATGATGGAAAAACTAGTAGAATATATGCAAATAGATATAGATAATATTATGGAAAAAATAATGAAAGTACTGCCACAAGTAGTTTATGCAATAGTAGGAGCAGTTTTAATATTCTTCGTAATAGTAGTACTAGTACCATGTGTACAAGTATATATGGGAAATTTCTTATTCTCAGCATATGGTGTATAGAAAATGTCCATTGGGGACGTTTCTGTTTGGACATTTTTAAGATTATGAAAGGTCGGTATAGTAATATCGATCTTTTATAATAAAAATGATTAAATATATTTGAGAAAGGAACTAGTAAAATGAAAATTGGAATCGACTTAGGAGGAAGCCATATAGCGATTGGAGTTGTAGATAATAAAGGAAAAATATTGGAAAAAGTAGAGAAAAGAATAACAAAAGTAGAGAAGAATAATATAAAAAAGATAATAGAAGAATATATAATTGAAAAAGTAACTGGTTTTATAGAAAAATATAAAATAACAGAAGTTGGAATAGCAATTCCAGGAACTGTGAAAAATGATATAGTAGTAAAATCCGTGAATTTAGGATTGAAGAATTATGAAATAGTAAAAAATTTACAAAACAAGATAAAACTCCCAATACGAATTAGAAATGACGCAAAATGTGCAGCAATTGCAGAAAATGTTTATGGAGCTCTAAAGTCGTATAATAGAAATATATTTTTAACGTTAGGAACTGGAATAGGTGGAGCGGTCATAATTAATAATGAATTATTGGATACTGGAGATTTACCAGGTTGTGAATTTGGACATATAATAATAGAAAAAAATGGCAAAGAGTGTAAATGCGGAAAAAAAGGTTGTTGGGAAAAATATGCTTCAATAAAAGCTTTTAAGGATAATTTGAGAGAAGTTTTAGGATTAGATGAAAGAACCAGTGGAAAAGAATTACTAGAGATTTTAAGGAAAAATAATAAAGATAATCCTAAATATGTACAAATAAATAAATTAGTAGAGCAATACATAGAATATTTAAGCATTGGAATATCAAATTTAATAAATATTTTTGAGCCAGAGGCAATTGGCATAGGTGGTAGCTTTGTTTTTTATGAAGAAATTTTTTTAGATAAATTAAAAAGAAAAATAATAGAAAATAAGTTGCTATTTAATGAAAGAAAAGATATAATAATACTGACAGCGATACTAGATAATGATGCAGGTATAATTGGTGCGACATTGAAGGGAAATCCCTCATAAGAAAGGATGGTATTTTTTATGAAAGAGGAAAAGAAAGCAACTAGACAAAGTTATGGTGAAGCTTTAGAAAAATTGGGAGAAGAAAATCCTAATATAGTTGTATTAGATGCAGATTTATCATCAGCTACAAAGACAAACATATTTGCAAAAAAATTTCCAGACAGATTTTTTGACATGGGAATTGCAGAGGCAAATATGATGGGAGTAGCAGGAGGAATGTCAACCTGTGGAAAAATTCCATATGTAAGTACATTTGCAGTCTTTTCAGCGGGAAGAGCATATGATCAAATACGTTCAAGTATTTGTTATCCAAAATTAAATGTTAAAATATGTGCAACACATTGTGGGATTACAGTAGGAGAAGATGGAGCAACACATCAAATGTTAGAAGATATATCATTAATGAGAACATTACCAAATATGACAGTAATATCTGTATCTGATGATGTAGAAACCAAATGGGCTATAGAAGAAATATCAAAAATTAATGGACCAGTATATGTAAGACTTGCAAGACTTGCTACACCTATAATTTATGAGAGTGATCAAAAATTTGAAATAGGAAAAGCTATTCAAATAGGCGAAGGAACAACTGCAACAGTATTTGCAACAGGTGTAACAGTTTCAGAGGCATTGAAAGCTAAGGAAGAACTAGAAAAAGAAGGAATACACATCAGAGTTGTAGATGTTCATACTATCAAACCGATTGATAAAGAAATGATTATAAAATCTGCAAAAGAAACCAAAAAATTAATTTCAATTGAAGACCATAGTATTATTGGTGGATTAGGAAGTGCAATAGCAGAAGTTTTAACAGAAGAATACCCATGCAAATTAATTAGAATGGGAATAAAAGATACTTTTGGAAAATCAGGAAATGCAGTAGAATTGATGAAGTATTTTGGATTGACAAGTTCTGAAATTATAAAAACTATAAAAGCAAATAATTAAGAAATTTGGTATTCGAAGTTGATAAGTTTTGCAATTGTAAATACATTAGAAAATTTAGTAATTTGCAATTAAAAAGTTATAAATTTAACTTAAATCTATAAGTGATAAAAAAATACAAATGAAAAAGAAAGGGAGGTACAAAGCTTATTTAGAATTATAATCTAATAAACTATTTGATTTTAAAACTTATTATATAGTTTGGTATTATAGTTTGTAAACTAATAAGGAATAATATAAATAAGTTAAGAAAAGATATGGAAGATGAAAAAGTAAATAAAATACAAAATTCAATTATGAATAGTTTGGCAAATATTTATCAAAAAGCAGAAGAAATCGAAAAAATTGATAAAGAGAAGGCTGATTGGATTTTAAAAAGAGTAGAAGAAATAAGAAAAGATATATCAGATAATCATACACAACCAGTAGAATTTTTAAGTGAAATTATGTTATTACAAACAGAGATTATGAACTATTTAGACTCTGATAATTATAAAAAATCAGGTTCAAATTCTGAAAATAATGTTAATAGTTCAATACAAGATGAATTATTATCTTGTGGAAAACAAACCATAAGTGAAGAAGATAAGATGGCATTATTGCAAAGTCAAGATGAAATTTTAGAAGATGAGAAAATGCAAGAACAAAATCAAGAAGAATGTACAGAAATGCAAATTTATATACCTAAAAAGAAACATTTTTGGCAAAAAATAATAGATAAAATTTTAAATATCTTTCGTCAAACAAAACCAGCAAGACCAAATGAGCTAGTTTGAGACAAAAAGTAAGATAAAAAACTAGTTACACCTAATGAAACATTTATAAAAAATCTTTGTAGATGTAGAACTTTATTAAGAATATAATTAGAATAAAGAGGTGCTTATGAAAAAATTAAATATAGATGATATAAAGAAAATGGTTAAAGATGGAAAAATTAGATGGACTAATCATGTTATAGTTCGATTATTTCAAAGGAATATCAGTCAAGAAGATATTGAAAAAGCTCTTTTGAATGGAGAGATAATAGAAGAATATGAAAATGATTATCCATATCCAAGTTGTTTAGTATATGGAATAAATTTAAATGATGAAGTTTTACATATAGTATGTGGACTAAATGAAATAGAACTATGGATAATTACTGCATATTATCCAGATAATATAAAATGGGAAGAGGACTTGAAAAAAAGAAAGGAGAAAAGGTAATATGAATTGTTTTATGTGTAAAGGAGATTTAGAAAATAAAAATACAACATTTATGGTTGAATTAGATAATTGTATTATTATTATCAAAAATGTGCCATCTCAAGTATGTAAACAATGTGGAGAAGTATCATATAGTAATGAGGTTGCAAAACAATTGGAAAAACTAGTAAATTCAGTAAGAAATGCAATTACAGAGATTACAGTAATTAATTATACAGAAAAAGTTGCATAAAAAGACTATTCACTTAGCAAAAAAGTTGGGTCAGGTTGTTTTACCGCTATGTGAATTTTGTGTGAATTTTTGAAAACAAAGAAAAATGAAGAAAAACGATAGAAATTGTAAAAAAACCAACAATTTCTATCATTTTTTTACATAAAAACTATTGCAAATTTTATTCTTTATTGTTATGATTAGATAGGATGAAATATATAATAGAATATTATGCAAAAAAATAAATAAGGAGAGCAAAAGATGATAGAATTTAGGAATGTTACAAAAACATATGATACAGGAACTAAAGCAGTAAAAAACGCAAATTTCAGAATTGACAAAGGTGAATTTGCTTTTTTAGTTGGGTCTTCAGGAAGTGGTAAATCAACACTAATAAAATTAATCTTAAAAGAAGAAGAACCAACATCAGGAAACATTATAATCAATGGAAAAGACACAACATTTTTAAAACCAAATAGAATTCCATATTTAAGAAGAAGTATGGGAGTTGTATTTCAAGATTTCAGACTTTTACCAGACAAAACAGTATATGACAATGTAGCTTATGCGATGTATATTGTAAGAGCAACACCAAGACATATCAGAAGACAAGTTCCAATGGTACTTTCATTAGTAGGATTAAGTGGAAAAGCAAAAATGTATCCAAATGAATTATCAGGAGGAGAGCAACAAAGAGTAGCTTTAGCTAGAGCATTGGTAAATAATCCATCTATGCTAATTGCAGATGAGCCAACAGGAAACTTGGATCCAGACACAGCATGGGATATAATGACTTTATTAAATGATATTAATATGAGGGGGACAACAGTAGTTGTTGCAACACATGCTAAGGATATAGTAGACAAAATGAAAAAAAGAGTTATTCATATTAGAAAAGGTGAAATAATAAAAGACGATAAAAAAGGTGGGTATGAACTGTGAAATATAATAGATTAGGTTATTTAATAGGAGAAGGATTTAGTAACGTATTTAAAAATAAAAAGTCTACAGGAGCATCATTAATGATAATGTGTGCAACGATGATTATATTTGGTGTGTTTTTAATATTAAGTGAAAATATAAATCATTTTGTACAAGAAGTGGAAGAAGCACAAGGAATACAAGTGTTTGCAACAGATGAAGCAACAGATGAGCAGATACAACAATTAGGAGAACAAATAAAGCAAATAAATGGAGTAAATACTATAGAATATAAATCAAAAGAAGCAGCATTAGACCAAATGAAGGAAAAATTTGAAGATAATCAAGATTTGCTAACAGGATATGAAGGTGAAAACAACATCTTTACAGCTTCATATGTAGTAACTTTGACAGATTTGAATTTAAGTGGACAAGTACAAGATGAAATATCAAAATTGGATAATGTAAAGAAAATTACAAGTTCAGATGAAACAGTATCAACATTGATTAATCTAGCAAATGGAATAAAAATAGTTACAGGAGTAATTTTAGTATTATTGATATTTATTTCAATATTTATTATTGCAAATACAATAAAATTAACTGTACATGCAAGAAGAAAAGAAATATCAATCATGAAATATGTTGGTGCAACAAATGGGTTTATAAGATGGCCTTTTATAGTAGAAGGTATGATTATAGGAATAATAGCAAGTGCTATTTCTATTTTAATAGTAGCTGTTGCATATAACTTTATTGCTGAGCAAATGGTACAATCTCAATTTATGAAAATGGTAGGAGTAACATTAGTAAGTTTCTCAGATATGTTTAGCTCAATTATATTTGTATATATGTTACTAGGTATAGGAATAGGAGCTTTAGGAAGTATTATTTCTATGAGAAAATATTTAAAAGTATAAAGGAGTAGAGCATGCGTAAATTTTTATGTATTGTTTTAGCTTTTATCATCATTTGTACATATGTAACAATTGTATATGCAGACGAAAATACAACTAATGAAGAAAATAGTAATTTAACAGATTTACAAACACAACAAAAAGACTTGCAAAATCAACTTAATGAATCAAACGAGCAATTAGAAGAAGTACAAAGCCAATTATCAGAAAATTTGCAACAAATAGAAAAACTTGATGAAAAAATAAAAGAGTCAGAAGATAAAATAGCAGAATTGGACACACAGGTAAGTGAGTTAAAATCAGAAATTTCTGATATCCAGGCAGATTTAGATGTAGCAGAAAAAAATTATGAAAAACAAAAAGATTTAATGGAAAAAAGACTTGTTGCAATATATGAATCTGGTGATACAAACTATATAGATGTTTTATTAAAGTCAAGTGACCTTTCAGAGTTTTTATCTAATTATTATTTAATTACAGAAATAACATCTATTGATAAAGATTTGCTAAATGAAGTAGAAAAAGAAAAAAAAGAAATAGAATTATCAAAGAAAAAATTGGAAAAAAATCAAGAATCTTTGGCAGTAGCATTACAAACACAAACTAAAACGTCAACTGTATTACAAAATACAAAAACATTAAGGGAAAAATATGTATCAAGATTGTCAGATGAGGAAAAGGCAAAACAAGCACAAATTGATGAAATTACAGCACAATATGAGGATATAAATAATCAGATATTAGAACTTGCAAAGCAAGGTTTAGATACAGATTATATAGGGGGAGAGCTTGCTTGGCCAGTACCAGGATATACCAAAATTACCTCAAATTATGGAATGAGAGTACATCCAATTACAGGACAATACAAATTACATACAGGTGTAGATATTGGAGCACCATTAGGAGCAAATTTTGTGGCAGCAAATGACGGAATTGTTACAAAGGCTGGATATAATACAGCATATGGAAACATGGTAATAATAGACCATGGTGGAGGAATATCAACATTATATGCACATGGTTCAGAGATTTTAGTTACTGTGGGGCAGACAGTAAAAAGAAATGAAGCAATATTAAAAGTTGGTTCAACAGGATATTCGACAGGACCACATGCACATTTTGAAGTTAGAATAAATGGAGTTGTAACAAACCCAATTGAATATATAACAAAAGGATTAATTCCAGAATCACAAAATAAGGATTCAGAAAATCAGCAAAATGAAAATACTACAAATGAATAAGATATTATTATTTTATATTTGATAATTTAAGAATTTCTAATATTCATCTATTTGCACATTTAATTTCATGAAATATTAATATATTACTGGGGGCTAAAAATTAATCAAATATAGAAAGATAAAAATATTGTTAATAATTAAAAATACAAAGAGGAGAAAAGAGGAGAAAAACGAAATGAAAAAAATATGTCTCAAAATATTAGGAGTATTAATTATAGCTATAATTTCATTACAATATAATGTAGTAATTGGAGCGACAAGATCAGAGTTAAATGCAAGTAGTAGTGAAACAGATAAAAAGATAGAAGAAGCTAAAGAAGAACTTGAAAATATCAGTGCAGAAAAATCAGAAACATTACAACAAGTTGAAGAGTTAATAACTCAAATTTCATCATATCAATCTGAAATTGATGAATTAGATACTAAATTATCAGAAATAAATACACAGATAAAAGATGCACAAAATAAAATAGATGAAAAGCAAGAGAATTATGACGAGCAACAAGATTTATTAGAAAAGCGATTAGTAGCAACATATGAAGCAGGAGAAACATCATACTTAGATGTATTGCTATCTTCTAGTAGTTTAACAGATTTAATTTCAAATTATTACTTGATTTCTGAGATAACAGAAAGTGATATGGAATTAATGGAAAAAATTGAAAAAGAAAAACAAGAGATAGAGAATGCAAAACAAGATTTAGAGACAAATAAACAAGAATTAGATAATACAAGAGCTCAAAAACAACAAAAAACAACAGAATTGCAAAACGCTAAAAGTCAAAAAGATAGTTATGTAGCTCAACTAAATGAAGATGAAAAAAATACACAAGCTGAATTAGAACAATTTGAAAAAGACAAAAGAGATATACAAGCACAATTAGCTGAAATTGCAAGAAAAGAATCTGCAAATACAGGAAGTTCAAATGTTTCAAATATTGTAAATAACCCAAGTTCTAGTGGATATATTAGACCAATTGTAGGTTATGGAATAACATGTGGTTGGATGGGATATAGTGGACATACTGGAGTTGATTTTAGTGGTTCAGGTATATCTGGAAAGCCAGTTTTAGCAGCAAAAGCTGGAACAGTTGTAACTTCAACAGCACTAAAGTATTCAAATGGAAATTATAGAAGTTATGGAGAATACATAGTAATAAATCATCATGATGGAACAATGACATTATATGCACATGGAGCACCAGGCTCTAGATTAGTAAGTGCAGGACAAAGTGTAAGCCAAGGACAACAAATTATGAGTGTAGGAACAACAGGAAACTCATCAGGATATCATTTACATTTTGAAGTAAGGGTAAATGGAACACCAGTAAATCCAGCACCATATTTGCCATAATAATTTAAAGGTTATAATTCACAGTGAAAACATTTTATAAATTAAGATTTTTTACTTTATAGGAAATTGCATTTCCTATAAAGTAAAAAAATATAGGTGCACAGAAAAATTGCAAAGCAATTTTTCGCGTCGACAAATCTTATACGCTTCTTGCTAGACCTTAATTTAATGTAACAAATATAAAAAGTAGAGAAAAGGTCTAGCGAAGCTAGATTTGTCCTATAATTTTAGTTAATGGTGAATTCTAACATTTGAAGGAGGGTAACATATGAAAAAGACATTTTTTAAAATACTAGGGGGATTAATTATTGCAATAGTAGTATCACAATATAATGTTATTGTATATGCAGATGAAATTTCAAATTTAAAAGATGAAAAGTCTTCAAATGCGGGGCAAATAAAAGAAGCAGAAGATAAAAAAGAGCAAGTATCACAAGAAAAAAGCGAAACACTACAACAAGTAGAAGAAATTCAAACACAAATTAGTGATTATGAAAATCAGATTAATGAATTAGACACTAAAATATCAGATTTGAATAATCAAATAAGTGATGCAGAAAATCAAATTAATCAAAAACAAGAAGACTATGATAAACAGCAAGAACTATTAGAAAAAAGATTAGTAGCGACATATGAAGCAGGAGAAACATCATTTTTAGATGTATTACTTTCTTCTCAAAGTTTAACAGATTTAATATCAAATTATTATTTGATATCTGAAATAGCAGAAGCAGATACAAATTTAATGAAAAAATTAGAAGATGAAAAGAAACAAATAGAAAACGCAAAAACAACATTAGAAACAAGCAAAAAAGAATTAGATTCATCAAAAGCAGAAAAGCAAAGTATGACAGTCCAACTAGAATCTGCAAAGGCAGAAAAAAATACATATGTAGCACAATTATCATCACAAGAACAAGAATTACAGTCACAAATAGATGAATTAGAAGAAGCCAATAAAGCAATAGATGCAGAAATAAAACAAAAACAAGCAGAAATGCAGAGAAAACTAGAAGAATATAAAAAACAACAAGCAAATTCATCATCAGGTAGCTCATCTGGTGGAAGCTCATCATCAGGAGGAACATCAACAGGAGGAGGACCTGTAAGTAATTCAGGATTCATATATCCAGTACCAAGTGCATATACAAGAATAACTACGAGAATGTATTATTCAAGCGGTCAATACCATGGAGCGGTTGACTTTGGATCAGCCGGAATCAATGGACAACCTGTATATGCAGTAGCAGATGGAATTGTATATACAGCAAAAGCATTAACAACAAGCTATGGAAACTATGTAATTATATTACATGACAATGGATTATATACATTATATGCACATGGACAAGCAGGATCTATAAGAGTATCAGAAGGACAACGTGTAACCCAAGGACAACAAATTATGAATGTAGGAAGTACAGGAAATTCAACAGGACCACATTTACATTTTGAAGTAAGAACAAGTCCGGGATTATATGCAAACAGAGTAAATCCGGAAAATTATTTACCATAAATAAAAGAGGGATTAAGGGACGTTCCTTGAATCCCTCTTTTCAGGGATTAGGGGACAGACCTTTTGCGTTTTATCTATTAGGAAAGTCATACTGAATTTCTAATAGATAAAAGCCAATGCACACGATTTTAATTGTGTAAAATTAGCGCAGAACAAATTCGCTGAAAAGCCAATGAAGAAAGATAAAATTAGTAAAAATTTTAAGGCTTTCAAATTTGTTCTAAAATCAATAAATTAATTAAACACGAAAATTTATTAATATAATTTAATAAAAATGTAATATATTAATATAAGAAATAGATTTTTAGTTGAAAGGAATGAAATCAATGGAAGAGAAAAAAAGATATAAAGTCTACAAAATTATAATGCTAATTGTTCTAGTAGCATTCATAACATTTTTAATTACATCAATAGGATTTTATCAATACTTTGTAAAAGGAGATAGTCTAAATAAATATCTAACACTTATGACATCTGATAGTAGTCAAGATATCTCACAAACTTTAGATACATATAAATCACTAATAGAAAAATATTATTTGGGAGACATAGATGAAGAAGGTCTAAAAGAAGGGGCAATAAAAGGATATATTGAAGGTTTAGGAGATCCATATACAGAATATATATCAAAAGAAGATATGAATGATTATTTAGAAGATACAATGGGAAATTTTGTAGGGATTGGAATATATATGGTGCAAGATACAGAATCAAATAGAATAATGGTATTATCACCAATAAAAAATAGCCCAGCTGAAAAAGCAGGAATAAAGCCAGGTGATTTAATCATATCTGTAAATGGAGAAGAATGTACAGCAGATGATATGACAGCAATTTCAACTAAAATAAAAGGTGAAGAAGGAACAACAGTCAAATTACAAATATTAAGAGGAGAAGAAACACTTGATTTTGAAATAAAAAGAGAAAATATTGTGGTAAATCCTGTAGAAGGCGAAGTACTAGAAAATAATATAGGATATATAGAATTCTCATCATTTGATGAAAATACAGCTGAAGAATTTAAGAATAAATTCGAAGAATTAAAATCACAAGGAATTACATCACTAATTATAGATTTAAGAAATAATGGTGGTGGAATAGTAGATGAAGCACTACAAATAGCAGATTATATTGCTGATAAAGGTTCTGTTTTACTTTATGAAGTAGATAAAGATAATAATGAAACTGTAGAAAAATCAGAAAATGACCCAATAATTAATATGCCTGTAATTATATTAACAAATGAAAATACAGCTAGTTCATCAGAAATTTTATCAGGGGCTTTGAAAGATTTAGGAAAAGCAAAAATAGTAGGCACAAAAACTTATGGGAAAGGTGTAATTCAACAAATTTTAACACTTCCAGATGGTAGTGGTTTGAAAATAACAACAGAAAAATATTTAACACCAAATAGAACAGAAATAAATAAAATAGGTATAGAACCAGATGAAACCGTAGAATTACCAGAAGATGTAGATGATGTGTTTAATATAGATAAAAGTAAAGATACACAATTACAAAAAGCAATACAGATGTTAAAAGAGAGCTGATTTAAAAAATTTTTACTAGGTATAGAATTTTTAGAAAAAATGATATAAAATAAAGGGGATGTTAGAAAATATACTTTTCTAGCAAAAGTAAGCCTTGTGAAAGGAATGAAAAAAATGAATTTGCCAAATAAATTAACTATATTTAGAATAATATTAGTCCCAATTATGGTAATAATACCATTTTTAGGAATAAATGGAGAATTATGGGGGATACCAATAACATATTTAATTGTAGATTTCATATTTATTTTAGCATCAATAACAGATAAATTAGATGGATACATAGCTAGGAATAGAAACCAAGTAACATCATTTGGAAAGTTTTTAGATCCATTAGCAGACAAAATATTAGTATTATCAGCAATGTTAATGTTAGTAGAAATGTCTAAATTACCAGCTTGGATACCTATAATAGTATTGGCAAGAGAATTTTTAGTATCAGGATATAGATTGATTGCAGTAGAAAAAGGTGGAGAAGTTATTGCAGCATCAAAATGGGGAAAATTAAAAACAGTTACTCAAATGATAGCAATAATTTTAGCGTTTATAGATTTACATGCTTTTGCGGAATGTTTTACAGGAAGCTTACAAGGCGGAGAATTGGTATTAAATGTTATAGTTACATTAATGATGATAATACAAACAATAGCTACAATATTTTCTGGATTGGATTATATGAAGGGAATAAAGAAATATTTGAAGGATTGATTATAATGAGTTTAAGAAAAAATGAAATTTGTATTGACAAATTTCATTTTCTGCCGTAATATATTAAAGTACAAAAATAGTAAACAATTGAGGAGGAATTACTATGGAAGAAAAAGAAGTAATATTAACACAAGAGGGGTATAATAATTTAGAAAAGGAGTTAAATTTCTTAAAAACTGAAAAAAGAGCTGACATTGCAGAAAGAATAAAAGTAGCACTAGGGTTTGGAGATTTATCAGAAAATTCAGAATATGATGAAGCTAAAAATGCACAAGCAGAAAATGAAGTGAAAATAGCTGAATTAGAAAATAAGTTAAGACATGCAAAAATAATAGATGAAAAAGACATAGATACAGAAACAGTTCAAATAGGAAATATAGTAAGAGTTTTAGATGTTGAATTTAATGAAAAAATTGATTATACTATTGTTGGTTCAACAGAAGTTAACTTAGCTGAAAATAAAATATCTAATGAATCACCATTAGGAGAGGCTTTATTGGGAGCTAAGAAAAATCAAACAGTAGAAGTTAATGCACCAGCTGGAGTTATGAAATATAAAATATTGTCTATTAAGAAATAGGGGGAAATTGGGGACGTGTCAAACACGTCCCTAACAGTCCAAACTTGAATCTAGTGCAAGTTGTATCATATTATTTAGTCCTTTTTCTCTTTGTTCTGTAGTGGCAACAGCATCAATAAATCTTGAATCAACAACTGTCATTAAGCAAGTAGCTTTTTTATTTAGATATTTAGCAATATAACATAAAGCAAAAGCTTCCATTTCTCCACTTAAAGCATTAAAATCTTTTGGAACCCTATCCATAAAGCTTTTGAAATTTTCATCAGTCATATAAGGGTCAAAACATTCATTACAAATAGTGTTACCTTCAACAATTTTTATATCTGTTTTTAGAGCGGTTTCTTTTATAATGTTATTTAATTCAGAATTAGAATCGACTATATGGCAATTTTCATTATTAAAAGTTAAAGCAAAATTACTTTCACTATAAATAGATTTAGATAAAACAATATCAAACATATTTAGTTCAGGGACAAATGCTCCACAAGAACCAATTCTTATAATGTTTTCAACATCATAAAATTTGAATAATTCATAACAATAAATTCCCATACTAGGCATTCCCATACCAGATGCCATAACAGTTATTTCAGTACCTTTATAGTGACCTGTATAAGCATACATTCCTCTTACTTGATTTACTAATTTGTAATCATCTAAAAAGTTTTCAGCAATATATTTAGCACGAAGAGGATCTCCTGGCATTATTACAGTTTTTGCAATATCTCCTAAATTTGCCTCATTATGTGGTGTAGACATATTTATTACCTCCTATAATATATTTTGTAGTTACAGTATATCAGTAAAAGGGAAAAAGTGCAAATTTGCTTTACATAATTGAATAAAAAATGCTAGAATATAGAAATTATGTTGATTTTGTTACCTTTATGTGATAAAATCCATATAAATTAACACAAAAAATGAAAGGAAGAAATATAGTATGACAAATTTTAAAAATTTAATAGCAAAAGAAATAGCAAAAACAGTTAATATACCAGAAAAAGAATTAGAAACATATATAGAAGTACCAAAAGATTCAGGCAATGGAGATTATGCTTTTCCATGTTTTAGATTAGCAAAAGAATTAAAAAAAGCTCCTCCAATAATAGCAGAAGATATAAAAGAAAAACTAAAAATAGATGGGGAATCAATAGAAAAAGTAGAAGTAGTTGGAGGGTATCTAAACTTTTATATCAATCAAGGATTATTAGCAAAAGAAGTATTAACAGAAATATCAAAAAAAGAAGAATATGGAAAATCAGATATAGGAAAAGGAAAAAATATAGTTATAGATTATTCAGCACCTAATATTGCAAAACCGTTTCATATAGGGCATTTACGCTCAACTGTAATAGGAGGAGCATTATATAATATTTACAAATATTTAGGATATAATACAATAGGAATTAATCATTTAGGTGATTATGGAACCCAGTTTGGAAAATTAATAGAGGGATACAAATTATGGGGAAAAGAGTATAATATAGAAGAAGACCCAATAAATGAATTAACTAAAATATATATTAGAATAAATCAACTATGTAAAGAAGATGAAAAAGTACTAGAACAATGTAGAATGAATTTCAAACTTTTAGAAGATGGAGACCCATATTGTAAAGAAATATGGGAAAAGTTTAGAGAATTAAGTTTAAAAGAATTTCAAAGAGTATATGATTTGTTAGGAAGCAAATTTGATTCATGGAATGGAGAGGCGTTTTATTCAGATAAAATGCCAGAAGTAATTCAGATATTGGATAAAACAGGAAAACTAGTTGAATCAGAAGGTGCTAAAATAATAGATTTAGAAGACAAAGGAATAAATACACCATGTATTATACAAAAATCAAATGGTTCAACAACATATGCTACAAGAGATTTAGCAGCTATTCTTTATAGAGCTAGAAATTATGACTTTGATAAAGCACTTTATGTAGTATCATATGAGCAAACACTACATTTTAAACAAGTATTTGAAGTAGCAAAATTACTAGGTCTAGATGAAAAATATACAAATGGACTAAAACATGTACCATTTGGTATGGTATCTTTGTCAACAGGAAAGATGTCTACAAGAGAAGGAAATATTGTTAAGTTAGAAGAATTATTAAATGAAGCAATTAGTAGAGCAAAGGACATAATTGAAGAAAAAAATCCTGATTTAGAGGATAAAGAAGATGTAGCAAAAAAAGTAGGTGTTGGAGCAGTTATTTTTAATGATTTATCAAATAGCAGAATAAAAGATGAAATATTTGATTGGAATCAAATACTAAATTTTCAAGGAGAAACAGGGCCTTATATTCAATATACATATGTACGTACAAAAAGCGTTTTAGAAAAAGCTGGATATATTCCACAAATAGAAGAGATTAAATTTGACAAACTTGGGGATGAGTCATCTAAAAATATCATTAATCTAATATATAATTTTGAAAACATATTAGAACAAGTAACACAAAAAGAAGAACCATCAATATTATCTAGATATTTAATAGATGTAGCTAAATCTTTTAGTAATTTCTATAATGATAATAAAATATTAGTAGAAGATAAGGATACTCAAAATGCTAGAGTTTATTTGACTTATTCAGTTGGAAAAGTTTTAAAAATAGGAGCAAAATTATTAGGGATTGACATGCCAAATAAGATGTAATAAAAAAGGAAGTAAATGTTCAATTAAAATAGAAAAATAAAGATAATACATCAAGATTTACCAAAAATTCACAAAAGAGGACTTGCAAAACATAGATAAACATGTTATTATACTAACATAATTATCTATGTTTTTTATTATTTAAAATATTTATTCAATGTTTTATTTCAAAAATTTAAAATCAAATTAATCCAAAATGTTTAATATAAGAAAATAATTATATAGAATATTTATAGTTATAATTTGATTATTTTTACATAGGAAGGAGGGAGGCATATGATAAATAGCTTGGACGAACTATGGGAAAAAATTCAAGGTGAGTTTGATAAGAGATTTGCAGAGCAAGACAAGAAGATGGATGCAAAATTTGCAGAACAAGAAGAAAAATTGAATGCTAAAATGGATGCAAGATTTGCAGAGCAAGACAAAAAATGGGATGCAAAATTCAAAGAGCAAGACAAGAAGTGGGAAGGAAGATTTGCAGAACAAGATAAAAAAGCAGAAGAAAGAAATAAAGTTGTTGATAGTAGATTTGATAAAATAGAAAATATGTTAGATATGATGGTAAATGTAAATTTAGCTAAAATACTAAATGAGCAAACAAAGACACGAACTGAATTAGCAAATACAAGAATAGAATTAAAAAATGACTTGAATAAATATATTAAGCAAAACGAATATGAACATAAAAAAATGGAATGTAAATTAGCAGAAATAGAAATGAAATATGGATATACTGCCAATCAATAAATTAAAAAAGGTTAGCAAATATATAAATAAAAATAATAAAATCATAGATGATAAAAAGAAAATAGTCTTTTATTATGAAAAATGGTAGAGATTATTTTCTTTTTTATTGCATAGGAATATATAATATTTTACAATTTTTAAGCTCAATACAGAAATATAAGATACCTAATACAATTATGCAATTCTATATTTGGTTTGGGCTATGCTTGATATGAACTATTTTCATAAATTTTTTAATTGTAAAAAATAATGTTTTAGTACAATTAAAGAAAAAAGATTCAATAAAGCTTGTAAATTAAAAATAGCAATAGTATAATAGTAAAGAAATTTTAGAAAGAAGAAGGTTGAAAAATAATTGCAATTTTTTTCCAACCAGAATTTATACCTTAGGAAGGATGCTATTAAAAATGAAATTGAAAATTTTTAGAATTATATTAATAATAATGTTATTTGCGACCTTTTTTGTAATATTTGGATTTTCTAGCCAAAATGGAACACAATCAAAAGGAATTAGTACAAAGGTGACAGATGCAATATTAAGTTTTAGTGATAAGTATAAAGAAGCAAATGCAAAAGAAAAGACTAAAATACGAAGTAGAACAAATGCAGTTGTACGAAAGATAGCGCATTTTACAATATATACAATATTAGGTATACTATTAATGGGAACTATGACTAAAACAAAATTAAAAATAAAATGGAGAGTATTAATAACATTAGGGGCAGGAATCATATATGCAGTTTTAGATGAATTTCATCAAAGTTTTTCTCCAGGAAGAACGCCAAAGGTGACAGATGTATATATAGATACACTAGGAATTTTATTGGGAATAGTAATAATATTGTTCATTAGGGAAATATATCATAGATATGTTATAAAAAAATGTCAAGAAACAGAGAAATCTATTTAGAATATTCCAAAAATCGCAGAGAAAAGTAAATATACATTATAAAATGCAAAAAAATAATAAAATCTTGCCCAAAATCATTTACAAATTGTGTTGGAGTGTAGTATAATGTATATGCAAAAAAATGGGAGATTATGTAATATAGGGGGAGAAAAGGATGGATGTTCGAAATGATATATTATTATATGAAGATAATAATATAGAAAGTTTTGCACTCATACCAAAGAAATTAGAAAGAAATAGATTTACAGTAAAGTTAGAGAAAATGGCCAAAAGAGCTATTGATATTTTAGGGGGATTATGTGGAATTATTTTGCTAGTTCCTTTAACAATAGGAATTTGGATAGCTAATAAAATAGCAAAAGATAATGGTCCTATATTTTATACACAAGATAGAATAGGAAAAAATGGCAAAATATTTAAAATGTATAAATATCGCTCAATGGTAGTAGGAGCAGATGAAAAACTAAAAAAATATTTAGAAGAAAATGAAGAAGCAAGAAAAGAATTTAAAGAATATAAGAAATTAAAAAATGACCCTAGAATTACTAAAATTGGAAAATTTATAAGAAAGACAAGTTTAGATGAATTTCCTCAATTTATAAATGTTTTAAAAGGTGAAATGAGTTTAGTAGGACCAAGACCATATATGCCAAGGGAAAAAGAGGATATAAATGGTTTCTTCAATTACATAACATCTTGTAAACCAGGTATAACAGGATTGTGGCAAATAAGTGGAAGAAGTGGTACGACATTTACAGATAGATTAACTTTAGATATGAGTTATTATTATAATCATACATTAAAATCAGATATAAAAATATTATATAAAACAGTAGAAAATGTAGTAAAAAAAGAGGGAGCTATTTAATGAAAATTTTATTAGTTAATAAATTTCACTATCTTAGAGGCGGTAGTGAAAAATATTATTTTGAGTTAGCAAATTTATTAAAAGAAAAAGGCCATGAAATAGCTTTTTTTTCTATGCAAAATGAAAAGAATATAAAAACAGGTGAAAAAGAATATTTTGTTGATGAAATTGACTTAAATACGGGAAGTAAGTTGAAAGCATTAGATGTTATTTATTCTAAGGAAAATAAGAAAAAAATGACAGAGGCTTTAGAGGATTTTAAACCAGATATTGTTCATGTCAATAACTTTCAAAGACAATTATCAGAATCAATAATTGATGCAATAAATGAAAAAAATATTCCAATTGTATTTACTGCACATGATGTACAAGCAGTATGTCCGGCTATAACAATGTTGGATAAAGATAAACAAATATGTGAATTATGTATGAAAGGAAAGTATTTTAATTGCATAAAAAAGAAATGCATAAAAAATTCAAATTTAAAAAGTGTTTTAGGAGCAATTGAAGGAAAATATTATAGATTAAAAAAAGTATATAACAAAAAAATTTCATATATAATAACTCCATCTGAATTTTATAAAGAAAAATTAATTGAAGATGGAGAAAATGAAAAAAATATAGAAACGATACATAATTTTATTCATTTAGAAGACTATAATTTAGACATTAGCGATAAAGGGTATGGACTATATATAGGCAGATTAGCAAAAGAAAAGGGGATATTAAATTTAGTAGAAGCGTTTTCTAGGATACAAGGAGAAAAATTATATATTGCAGGAGATGGACCAGAAAAAGAAAAAATAGAGAAAATTATAGAAAATAGAGATTTACAAGATAATATAAAATTGCTAGGCTATTTAAATCAAGATGAAGTAAAAAAATATATAAAAAATGCTAGATTTATAGTAGTTCCATCAATTTGGTATGAAAACTGCCCATATTCAATATTAGAAACCCAAGCTATAGGAAAGCCTGTAATAGGAGCAGATATAGGAGGGATTCCAGAATTAGTCAAAGATAAAGAAAATGGCTTAATATATAAATATGATAGTATTGATGAATTAGAAACTAAAATGAAGCTTTTATTTGAAAACAAAGAATTAGCAGAACAATATGGAAAAAAAGCAAAAGAATATGCAGAAAAAAATTATAATAAAGAAATATATTATGATAAAATAATAAAAATATATGAAAAAGTGTTAAAGGAAGTGTAATCATGGCTGAGAAAAAATTAAATGGAACAGTAATTGTAACATATAGATGTAATGCAAGATGTACAATGTGCAATAGATATAAAGCACCATCAAAACCAGATGAAGAAATTAGTATAGAAACAATAAAAAAACTGCCTAAAATGTATTTTACTAACATCACAGGAGGAGAACCATTCATAAGGGAAGATTTACCAGAAATCGTAAGAGAATTATATAAAAAATCAGACAGAATTGTTATATCAACAAATGGATTTTTTACAGATAGAATTATAAAATTATGTGAGGAATTTCCAAATGTAGGTATAAGAATTTCAATTGAAGGATTGGAAGAGACCAACAACAAAATAAGAGGATTAGAGGATGGATTTAACAAAGGTTATTCTACACTAAAAAAATTAGTAGAGATGAAACATCCTGATGTTGGATTTGGAATGACAGTTCAGGATGCCAATGCAAAGGATTTAGTTCCACTTTATGGCTTGTCAAATGAGTTAAATATGGAGTTTGCGACAGCATCATTACATAATAGTTTTTATTTTGTAGAAGCAAAAAATATAATTCATGATAGATTAATGGTTGCAAAAGAATTTGAAAAGTTAATAAATAAATTATTGGAATCAAATTCTCCAAAGAAATGGTTTAGAGCATATTTTAATCATGGTTTAATAAATTATATATTTGGACAAAAAAGATTATTACCATGTGATATGGCATTTGATACATTTTTCATTGATCCATATGGAGATGTTATGCCATGTAATGGAACAAAAGAAAAAGAAGTTATGGGAAATTTAAATACACAAACTTGGGACGAATTATGGAATTCTAAACAAGCTGAACAAGTTAGAAATAAAGTTAGACATTGTGATAGACAATGTTGGATGATAGGTTCTGTAAGCCCTGCAATGCACAAATATATATGGAAACCAGCTTGGTGGGTTATAAGACATAAATTTTTAAGATTTTATAAAAAAGACAAATATTCTATGTTCGAAAATAAGATAGTTAAAGATTATAAAGAAGGAAAAGTGACAAAAGAAGAATTAGATAAGTGTTCTACTTGTGATATGAATTGTGAAATACATGACGGTTTATCTGATGCTTCAAAAGAACAATTAAAAAATAAGACAGGTGAAGAAATAGTAAATGAAGATTTAATGAAGCAAATGAAAGGGTAAGTGGATTCTAAATGAGAATAGCAATGATAGGACATAAACGTATACCATCAAGAGAAGGTGGAGTTGAAGTTGTTGTGGAAGAACTATCAACAAGACTTGTAAAAGATGGACATCAAGTGGATGTTTATAATAGAAGAGGAAAAAATGTTCAAGATAAAAATGCGGATAAAGACAAAAAGAATTTAAAAGAATACAAAGGTGTTAATATAATAACTATTCCAACAATAAATAAAAAAGGAATAGATGCTTTGATATATTCTTTTTTAGCAAGTATAAGAGCTTTATTTGGTAAATATGATGTACTACATTATCATGCAGAAGGTTCATGTGCAATGCTTTGGATACCTCATTTGTTTAAGAAAAAAATAGTAGTTACAATTCATGGGTTAGATTGGCAACGCTCAAAATGGGGTGGATTTGCTACAAAATATATCAAATTTGGAGAAAAATTAGCTGTTAAATATGCAGATAAAATAATTGTACTTTCTAAAGGAGTACAGCAATATTTTAAAGATACATATAACAGAGATACTGTATTTATTCCTAATGGAGTAAATAAACCGGTTATAAGGAAAGCAGATATAATTAACAAGAAATATGGCTTAATTAAAGATGATTATATATTATTTTTAGCAAGGATAGTACCTGAAAAAGGATTGCATTATTTAATAGAAGCATTTAAACAATTAAAAACTGATAAGAAATTAGTAATAGCAGGTGGGGCAAGTCATACAAATGATTATTTGGAAAAAATAAAAAAGATGGCGAGTGAAGATGATAGAATTATTATGACAGGATTTGTTCAAGGACAAGAATTAGAAGAATTATATAGTAATTGTTATTTGTATTGTTTGCCAAGTGATGTAGAAGGAATGCCAATTTCTTTATTAGAAGCTATGAGTTATGGTTGCAATTGCTTAGTTAGTAATATAGAAGAAAATACTCAAGTTACTGAAGAATATGCAACTAATTTTAAAAAGAGTAATGTTGATGATTTGAAATTGAAATTAGAAAATTGTTTGAATGGAATAAATAGGAAAGATAAGAATGTAATTAGTAATTATATTTTGAATAAGTATAATTGGGAAAATGTAGTTGAAAGAACTTATGAATTATATAAAAGGGGTTAGAGGTATGAAAAATTTTTATAAAAGAAAGTTATTGATGTTAAAATTATTGCTGACTTTTGTATCAGCAAAAGGTGGAATTAAAAGAGCGAAATAATTAAAAAGTCAAACTTGTTTTATTCGTTTGGAGATAATTGTTATTGGCATCCTAAAAATGTACCTGCTGATATGAAATTGATTTCAATAGGAGATAATGTTACTGTATGTGCTGATGTTGATTTTATAACGCATGATATATCATATAGATTATTTAATAACAGTAATTTTTTTAATACAGGTAATAAAAAAATGAGATATTATATGGATAGAATAAAAATTGATAATAATGTTATGATAGGAGCGCATTCAATAATTATGTATGGAGTTACAATAAAGTCAAATAGCATTGTGGCAGCGGGAAGTGTTGTAACAAAAGATGTTGAAGAAGGTACTATTGTGGGAGGAAATCCTGCTAAAGTGATAGGATATAGTAAAGATTTATTTGAAAAAAGATTAAAGAATTTAGATAAGAGACCTATAGATATAAATCAGATTGATGAAATTAATGAATTTTTCTGGGAGATGGAGGAAAATTAATGATAGGTATATGTATAAGATATTTTCATGAAAATTATGGTGGTATGCTACAGGCTTTTGCAACCACAAAGTTACTTGAAAAATATGAAATAAATTACGAAATTATTAGATATAAAAAGAAAAAAGATTTAAGATTCATTATAAAATCGCTACCAAGAATATGTAATAATGTTCTTTTAAATGATAAATATGAAGCGTTACAAAAAAAGTTGAGTTTTAAAAAACATCCTGATATTGCATCAAATGAAATGATAAGAATGCGAGCATTTGATAATTTTAGAAAGAAAGAATTTACTAAATTATCTGAAGAATATTATGGATTTGATAAGTTACAAGAAGGGGCTAAAAAATATTCAGCGGTTATTACAGGAAGTGATCAATTATGGTCACCTGCTGGATTGCCAACTAATTTTTATAACCTTAAATTTGTACCAGATAATATAAGAAAAATTTCTTTTGCATCTAGTTTTGGAGTAAAATATATACCTTGGTATCAAAAAGAAAGGACAAAAGAATTTTTAAATAGAATTGAGTATATTAGTATGAGAGAAAATGCTGGACAAAAGATAGTTAAGGACTTAACAGGAAGAGATGTACCAGTTGTTTTAGACCCAGTATTTATGTTTAATAAAGATGAATGGGAAGAACTACTTCCAAACAAAAGGGAATATGAAGATGAGTATATGTTTGCATATTTTTTAGGGAAAAATTCAGAATATAGAAAAGTAGTTAAAGAATTTGCTAAAAAGAAAAAATTAAAAATAGTAACTTTAAGGCATCTGGATCAATTTGTTGAAGAAGATGAGTCCTTCGGAGATTATGCACCATATGATGTAGGACCTGATAAATTTTTGAATTTATTAAGAGGAGCAAAATATATTTGCACAGATTCATTCCACGGTGCGGTATTTTCAATAATACACAAAAAGGACTTTTTAGTATTTAATAGATATTCTGATACTTCAAAACATTCTAAAAATTCAAGAATAGATTCATTGTGTCAAAATTTGGAAATACAAAATTGTAGATATAATGGTGATTCTGAAAAAATTTTTTTAGAAAGTATCGATTATAGCAAAGTTGATGAAATTTATAAAAAACTAAAATTAAAAACAGATGCATATATAGACAAAGCGTTAGAAGGAGTTAAATAATATTATGAAGGGATGTTTAGCATGATTAATATAGATAATAGTAACAAGGATAAGTGCTGTGGTTGTACAGCATGTATGAATATTTGTCCAGTTAATGCTATAGAGATGATTCCGGATGAAGAAGGTTTTTTGTATCCTGTTGTTAATAAAGAAAAATGTATAAATTGTGACCTATGTGAAAAAACTTGTCCAATAATTAATAAGAAAAAAGTAGAAGGAAAAATAGAAGAAGCGTATGCACTTAGAGCAAAAGATGAAAAAATTTTAAAAACATCTACATCAGGAGGTTTTTTTACACCAATAGCGAATTGGATTTTAAAAAATGACGGTGTTGTTATAGGGGTTGGTTTTGGTGATGAAAAAAGAATTGAACATGTAATTATAACAAATGAAAACAAAAAAAGATTACCGGAATTAAGAGGCTCAAAATATGTTCAAAGTTATTTAGGTGATATTTATAAACAAACAAAAGGTTTGCTAGAAACAGGGAAAGAAGTTCTATTTTCTGGAACACCATGCCAAGTGCAAGGGTTAATTAAATTTTTAAGTAAAGATTATGAGAATTTGATTACTGTCGATTTAATTTGTCATGGAGTACCAAGTCCCAAGTTATGGGAAAAATATGTGGAGTATCAAGAAAAAAAGCATAATTCAAAAATAATAAAAGTGAATTTTAGAAACAAAACGTATGGATATCATAGTGGAACAATGAACTTAGTATTCGATAATGGAAAAAAATATTATGGAAGTGCAAGAGTAGACTATATGTTAAAAAGTTTCTTTACGGAGATATCATCTAGACCTTGTTGTTATGACTGTAAATTTAAAGATAGAAAACATATTAGTGATTTTACAATTTTCGATGCTTGGACGGTAAATAGAACAACTTATAATAAAGTAAAAGATGATGACAGGGGATATACAAATATATTTGTTAACTCAAATAAAGGTAAAGAAATACTAAAAAAAATAAAAAAAGATTATACATTATATGAAATAGACATAGATAAAGCAATAGAACTTGATGGGATAATGGTTGAAAATTCAGCGATTCCAAATAAGAATAGAAAAGAATATTATAAATTTTTTAAAGAAAATTCTATAGAAAATACGATAAAAAAATTCATACCTGTAACAGGTAAAGATATGATAATAGAAAACATAAAAAATATATTATATAAAATGGGATTATTAAACAAGATAAAAAAAATAAAATCAAAAAATTAAATGTTGTAGTATAATGAAGAAAAAGTTATGAGAATAGTAATGATAGAGCATAAGAGGATTACATCAAGGGAAAGTTGGGTTGAATTTGTAGTATAAGAATTAACAATAAGACTAGTGAGTATAAAAAGGTGAAAGTGAGTGTTATGAAAGAAGAAAAAGTGTCAATAATTGTGCCAGTTTATAATGTAGAAAAGTATTTGAAGAGATGTGTAGATAGTATTATAAATCAAACTTATTCTAACATCGAAATTATTTTAGTTGATGACGGATCTCTAGATAACTCTGGTAATATATGTGATGAATATAAAAATAAAGATGAGCGAATAAAAGTAATACATAAAAGAAATGCTGGATTAGGATATGCAAGAAATAGTGGATTAGAATTAATTACAGGGGACTATGTTACATTTATTGATTCGGATGATTGGATAGGAAATAATCATATAGAAAATCTATATGAAACAATTAAAAAAAATGATGCAGACCTATGTATAGGTGGACATACAAATGTTGATGAAAAAAACAATATGGTAGAAAATCCTGTTAAATTAAAAGAAAAGATTTATAATTATGAAGAAACCATTAATGAAATATTATTGCCACTAATAGCACCTGATGAAAATTATAAGAAAGATATTCAAATTGAAGCAAGTTCTTGTATGAATTTATATAAAGTTTCAGTTATTAAAGAAAATAAATTGAAATTTATAAGTGAAAAGGTTGCGGTTTCAGAGGATACATTTTTTAATATTGATTTCCTATTTTATTCTAAAAGAGTGATAGTTACTAAACAGAATACATATTTTTATTTTAAAAATATGAAATCAATTAGCAGAAAATATGATCAAAATAGATTTAAAAGAACCATTGAATTTTACTATGAATTAGAAAGAAAAGCAAAAAAATATGGTTTGAATGATGGAAGTATAGAACAAAGAATAAAAAGAAGTTTTATTACTAAAGTTAAAGTTGCGATTACACATATTGTTTTGGCTGATATTGATTTTTATAGAAAATTGGAAGAAATAGAAACTATTTTGAACAATGAATTAATAAAAAAAATATTGAAACAAATTAAAACAGATAATTATAATATTTTTTCGAAAATACAAATTTATTTGATGAAAAACAAAAAAAAATGTATGTTGTATTTTATAATAAAATTAAAAGAAAGGATAAAAAATGTTAAAAGTACGTTATAAGATAAAAACTAAAAATTTAATATTTTTTGAAATAATCTATATTTTATTCATAAAGTTTTTTATAGATGTGTTTAATGTTCCAGAGACGGCATGGTATTTATGTGATATTATTAATGTAGTGGTATTTTTACTTGCGTTTAAAAAGATAATAAATACTTTTTCAAAAATTAAAGCAAATAGATTTTTAGTTTTAATAATGTTATTTCTAGCATTAACCTTTTTAGGACATTTAATTAATGGAGGTTCTATTTTATTATACTTATGGGGATTACGAAATATTGGAAGAATGTTTGTATTTTGGATTAATTGTATTGTTATATTAAATAAAGAAGATGTAGAGAAGATATTTAAAATTTTATATATAGCATTTATTTTGAATTTTATAATATCAATATTTCAGTTTTCTATTTTAGGTATAAAAGGAGATAATTTAGGAGGAATTTTTGGAACAAAAGGTTCATCTAATTCTTTTTCACTTAATCTAATAGTAATTGTAACGACATGGACATTTATTAGATATTTAGATAAAGATGTATCTACAATTAAACTTGTTTTATGTATGGGAATAGCAGTTGTATTAGCTACTCTTACGGAATTAAAGTCATATTATATACTTATGGTGATTTTAGTAATACTTGCTTTGATTTTGCAGAAAAAATTGAATTTTAGAAGTATTGTGATTTTGTTTTTCTTATTTTTAGGTGTTATGCTGGCAGGAACATTATTGGAAAAAGTATTTCCGGATTCTGTTCAATATTTTACTATTGAAGGAATGACTGAATACTTAACTGGTAGTGGTGGAGTTGGGTATAGCAGTACAGATGATTTAAGTAGAACTGGTGCAGTATCTACAATCCATGAAATTTTTTTTGAAGGAGATATTATAAAAGAAATATTCGGTTTTGGGCTTGGTAATTGTGAGGCTTCAAGTATATCAATATTTAATAGTTCTTTTTATAATAGATATGAGTATTTACATTATAGGTGGTTTTTTCATGCAATGACTTATATTGAATTAGGATTTACTGGGATTTTATGGTTTATTATTTTTGCTATTACGATGTTGATTTATGTATTAAAAAGAGCAGACAAAAATAATAAAATTGAATATAATGTTGCATGTTTAACGGTTATTATGATAATATATTCTTTAATAATAGCTTGTTATAATAGTTCTTTAAGAATTGAATCGGGATATTTAATTTATTTTATATTAGCAAGTTCATTCATTTTATTTAAATATAAATTGATTAATGATAAATAAAGTAAAGGAGAAAACTATGATACCAAAAATAATTCATTATTGCTGGTTTGGAAATAATCCAATTCCAGAAGGTGATAGAAAAAATATTGAAACGTGGAAAAAAGTATGTCCAGATTATAAAATTATAGAATGGAATGAAAAAAACTATGATATAACAAAAAATAAATATATGTATGATGCATATAAGAATAGAAAGATGGGATTTGTTCCAGATTATGCAAGATTTGATATTATATATGAATATGGTGGAATTTACTTAGATACAGATGTAGAAATATTAAAACCATTGGATAAATTACTTGAAAATCATGCATATATGGGATTTGAGATGGGAAAATACATAAATGGTGGTATTGGATTTGGTGCAGAAGCTCATAATGATATTATAAAACAATTGCGTGATATGTATGATTCCATGAATTTCTATTGTGAAGATGGAACTTTAAATTTACTTCCGAGTCCATCATATATTACAGAATTATTAAAGAAAAAGGGTTTAATAGTTAATGATAAAATGCAAATGGTAGAAAACATGAGAATATATCCATCGGAATATTTTGCTCCAAAAGATTATAAAACTGGTAAAATAAATGTTACAGATAATTCATATACAATTCATCATTATAATGGTTCTTGGATAGAAAAGAATAAAGTAAAGATATTTATTAATAAAGTAATAAATAAGATAAAGAAAATAACTTATAAAATTAAACTATTATTAAAGAATAAAAAATTTTTTAGTAAAATCTATGAAAAACTGTCTAGGACGAAGTTTGTAAGAGAAATGAATGTTAATATTGCTAAAAATACTAATAAAAGTGATTCATTAGAAAATGTGATTATTTTTGATACAAGTATTGCTAGTGATAATCTTGGTGATAATGTTATTATGAGTTATTGTAATAATATAATAAATGAGATTATGAAAAATAGTAAAAAAACATATTTACCTACACATATATTACCTAACAGTAAAGATATGAAACATCTAAGAAAGGTAGATTTAAAATTGGTGTGTGGAACTAATATTCTTTCTTCTGATATTGGAAAGTCTATAATGAAATTTCCAAATAGAAGTTATAAATATAATAATTTATTATTGTTTGGTGTTGGATGTTCTAAATATAGTGATAAAACAACAGAATATACGAAGAAATTTTATAAGAGTATGCTGAATGATAAATATATTCATGCTGTGAGAGATGAATATACAAAGAAATTTTTGAACAATATTGGAATATATAATGTTGTAAATACATCTTGCCCAACTATGTGGAATCTGACAGAAGAATTTTGTAAAAATATACCAAGAATAAAAGCGAATAATGTAGTAACTACAATTACAGATTATGATAAAGACTATAATAACGATAAAATGATGATTGAAATTTTAAAACGAAATTATAGTGATGTATATATATGGTTACAGGGAAAGGAAGATAAAAAATATTTAGAAGAATTAGAAATTGATAATGTTAAAATTTTAAGTTCATTGGAAGAATATAATAATTTATTAAAATCTAATGTTGATTTAGATTATGTGGGGACAAGATTACATGCAGGAATACATGCTCTAAATAATAAAAAAAGAAGTATTATAATTGCAATTGATAATAGAGCTACTGAGATAGCAAGAGATACTAATTTGATAATAATAGATAGAAAAAATATAAAAAAGTGTTTAAATGATAAAATTAATTCAACTTTTGATACTAATATAAAAATACCGGAAAAAGAAATAAAAAAATGGAAAGAACAATTTAAATAAATTTTGGAGGAATTAAAATGGTTAGTATTATAATGTTAGTACATAATGCAAGAGATTATACGATACATTCGATAAAAACGTTAAAAAAAACTAATACTAAATTAAAGTATGAACTAATAGTAGTTGATAATGATTCTACTCTGAAAACGAAAAAAACATTAGAAAAATTAGAGAAGAAAGGTTATATTGACAAGATTATTTCCTTAAGAGAGAATACAATGTTTGCTAGAGGAAATAATATAGGAGTTAATTTAGCAAGTGGAGAATTGGTTTTACTCTTAAATTCTGATATAGAAATAAGAAATTCAAGATGGTTAGATATATTAGTAAAACAATATGAAAAAGGTGCAGTTTCATATGGAGTATGTGATAACTATCCACATGTTAGAGGTGACGGATATTGTTTTTTAATAGATAAAGTGCTATATAAAAAATATAAATTAGATGAGAATTTTGAATGGTGGTGGTCTGTAACAAAATTGCAGGCTCAGTTGTTAAAAGATGGTTATAAAGTAAAAGCAATAAGAAACCATAATGATCTTTTATTTCATTACGGAGGTATGTCTGGTAATGCTTGGAAGAACTCTAAGGGGATGCAGGTCGAAGGAAAAGAAGTGGAATCGTGGTTTGAAGAAAATAATATAGAAATTATTGAAAAAGTGAATTTCGAAAAAGTAGACAGATGTTTTTCTAAATATAATTTAATAAATATTAAATATAATATAAGAAAGCAATATGTGAAAATGAAAAGAAATATTAAAAATAGATTAACTAGAAGGAGTAAATAGTATATAATGGAAAGTGAAATAAAGACATCTAATCAAATAATTTCTTCTTTAACATGGAAATTTCTTGAACGAATTGGAGCCCAGTCAGTCCAATTAATTGTATCAATTGTATTAGCAAGATTGTTGTCACCAAATGATTATGGAGTAATAGCAATAGTTACTGTGTTTATTAATATTTTTAATGTAGTAATAGATGGTGGATTTGGTTCTGCATTAATACAAAAAAAAGAATTTGATAATAGGGATTTTTCTACTGTATTTTATTTTAATATTATTGTTTCACTAATTTTATATTTGTTATTATTTTTGATTGCTCCTATTATTGCAAGATTTTATAATAATGATATGTTAGTAATACTTTTAAGAGTTTTAGGATTGACACTTTTAGTTTCAGGAGTTAAAAATATTCAAGAATCTTATGTTGCTAAAAAAATGATATTTAAAAAGTTTTTCTTTAGTACTATAATTGGCACAGTTATATCTGCTATAATAGGAATAGGAATGGCATTTAAAGGATATGGAGTTTGGGCACTTGTTGCACAACAACTAACAAATATAATTATTAATACAATAGTATTATGGATTACAGTTAAATGGAGACCACAAATATACTTTTCTTTTATTAGATTGAAAAGACTATTTTCTTATGGTATAAAGATATTTTTTGCAGTTGTTATAGATACTATTTATAATAATATATATGATTTAATAATAGGAAAAAAATATTCTGCTTCTGACCTTGCATATTATAATAAAGGAAAACAATTTCCTAATTTGATAATAGTAAATATAAATAATTCAATACAATCAGTTATGTTTCCAGTTTTATCAAAGGAACAAGATGATATATCAAGAATAAAAGAGATGATAAGAAAAACTATAAAAATGGGTGCATTTATAATATTTCCAATAATGGTTGGAATGATTGCAGTTGCCAATAATTTTATAAAAGTATTATTAACAGAAAAGTGGTTAAACGCTGTTCCGTTCTTACAAATTTTATGTATTTCATATATGTTTTATCCTATTCAAACAGCCAATCAACAAGTAATAAAAGCTTTAGGGAAAAGTTCATTGTTTCTAAAATTAGAAATTATTAGAAAAATATTTGGTATAATTATATTAGTTGTTACTATTCCATTAGGTTTGGTATATATGGCTTTAGGACAAGTTTTAGTTACGATCTTCTTTACTTTATTGAATGGATGTGTAAATAGAAGAATATTGAAATATAGATATAAAGAGCAAATCTTAGATGTTTTACCATCATTTATTATATCTATAATTATGGGTTTGGTAGTATATTGTATAGGAAAATTAGAATTTACTAATATTATTTTGTTAATATTACAAGTATTAATAGGGGTAATTATATATATAATTTTGGCATATGCTTTTAAATTAGATAGTTTTAGTTATTTATTAAATGTTCTTAAAGGAATTGTGAATAGAAAAATATCTAAATAATGAAATATAATATACAAAAGAGGTGATTAATAATGAGTTATAGAAGAAAAGTAAAAAGAAGAATAGATAAGAGAAAAATATTTTTAAAATTTTTTCCCTCTATAATTTTATTATTAGTTATTTCTTTTTTTATTATACAAAATGAAAACAATGTAAATATTCATCAACAAAAAATAGAACAAATGCAGCAATTTGATGAAAAAATATCAAATATAGATAATATAGAGTATAAGACATATTATGTATCTGCAGACGGAACATCAACAGATGGAACAGATATAAATAATCCAATGTCATTTGAGGAAGCTAATAAAAAAACATATTTTGGTAATGAAAAAGTATTATTTAAGAGAGGAGATACTTTTTATGGTTTATTAAATTTTAAAGTTGAAGCATCTGAAGATGAAATGTTTTATATAGGTTCATATGGAGAAGGAGAAAAACCAATAATAAGCGGTGCAAATATTTTAATAAATAGAGATGCATGGGAACTAGATGGAGAAGAAATATATAAATTAGATTTATCAAATTATTCTAATTTTGAAGGAATAGGGAAGACATATTGGGATCCATATAATATTAGTTTCATAGCTGATGAACAAGGAAATATATATGGGGCAAGAAAAAGTACAAAAGAAGAATTAGAGAATGAATATGAATTTTATTGTGAAGACAATTATTTATATTTAAAATCTAGTAAAAATCCAAGTGATAATTTGGGAAAAATAAAAATAGTTTCAAGAAATTGTCTAGTAAAGGTATCATCTAATATGATATTGGATGGATTGGATATTCAATACGCAGGAGTGCATGGAATATCAAAAACGGAGGAAGATATTTCTAATGTATATATCCATGATTGTATTGTGCAAAATATAGGTGGGGCTGTTCAGAATAAAAACACTTTTACCAGATATGGAAATGGAATAGAATTTTGGAATCAAGGAGAGAATATTTTAGTAGAAAATTGTATAATAAGAAATATTTATGATGCGGGCTTTACATTTCAAGGTAGTTCTGTTACAACAGGTTTTGAAAATATAGTTGCACGTAATAATATTTTTATTAATTGTACTTATTCGGTAGAGATATTTTGTAGAAACGATTCATTAGGAGATAAAGGTATAGAAGTTGGAATTTCTATGTGTGATATATTAAATAATATTTCAGTTAATCAAGGCAACGGATGGGGGTATGAAGTTAGACCTAATAAATATACTTCTTCAGAGTTAGTAATTTGGAATTTACCACAAGAAAAGACAGGTTTTACTATAAGAAATAATATATATTATAATTCTAGAAATGTAAAATATTACTATCCAAATAAAGAAGTAGAGAATATCTTAAAAAATGATGTTGAAGTAAATAATAATACAATGTATTTATCAGAAAATACTACATTAATAAATAGTGAAGGCAACTACGAAGACCGTTCAATCCTAACTGAATACAACCAAGACCAAAACTCAACATTTAGGTTACTATCAGACAGCGAAATAGAACAAATATCAAATCCAGAAATACTAAACTCAAACGATTACAACGAAATAAAAACATACTATGAAAACCTAGAAAAAGAATTTGCATATACAGATAGTATAAATAAAATAGTAGAAAAATATGTAGAGTTCGAAGAAAAATATACTCAACAACTAAGTAATATTGAAGGATTACAAGAACAAATAAATACAATAAAAGAAAATATTCAAAGTATAAATATGTCTACTGACAAAGAATATATTATACAACAACTAGAACAAACTTACAAAATAGGAACAAAACTAATAAACAACAATTGTGAAGATTTAGAAAACATGCTAAAATCAATAGAAGAAATAGGAAGGTCATATAAAGAGATAATAAACACTGAAAACAATACAGAAACAGAAGTAGATACTTCGGATTTAGAAAATCAATTCATTGCACTAAACAATTTATTAGAAGATAATAATGACCTAGATATAGAATTTGTATTAGAATTAAAAAGTTTACTTACAGAATACTATAATAATATACAAACAACACAAGGATATGAAAAAGAATATAACTATATTTCAACAAAATATCTAATAGAATATGCAAATATAATTTTGAACAATAAAATTACAGAGTATATCGAAAATAACCCAGTAACAGTAAGTTACTCTGCCACATCTCTAACAAATCAAGATGTAACAGTTACACTAAATATTCCACAAGATGTAAAAATTACAAATAATGAAGGAAGTAATACATATACATTCACAGAAAATGGAACATTCACATTTGAATATGAAAGAAGAGGAAAAACAGACAGCAAGTTAGTAAGTGTTAACTATATTGATAAAACCTCACCAGAAATAACTAATGTAGAAAACTGTGAGGCATATACACAAAGTGTAAGTCCAAATGTCAGTGACGAGCATTTGGATAAAGTGCAATTAACATTCAAGGGACAAGTTATCGAGGATTATGAAATAGGAGATGAATTAACAGAAGAAGGAGAATACAAACTTACAGCTACAGATACAGCAGGAAACACTTCAACAGTAAAATTCTATATAATGAAAGAAGATTCAACATATAAAATAAAAGATAGTAACATTTTGAACATCAGACCAGAAACGACAGTAAAAGATTTTAAAGAGAACTTTACGGTAATAGAAGGATACACAATTAAACGTGAAGATACAGAGTTAACAGATGAAGATGTTATTTCCACAGGTGATGTTTTAGAAGAAACAGACGGAAATAAGTTTACTTTAATTGTAAGAGGGGACTTGAATTGTGATGGAAGACTTAGTATAGTAGATTTAAGTATAGAACGAAAATATTTGCTAGAAATAATAGATATAGATGAAAATCAAAAACTGTCATCTGATATGAATACAGATGAAGAGACATCTTTAATGGATCTTTCAATTATGAGAAAGACTATATTAGGCATAATAAAATAAAGAAAGGGTGTAGCATATGGATATTATATTTTTAAAACCTGTATATAAAGACTATATATGGGGAGGAACAAGATTAAAAAAAGAGTTTAATAAAAATACACCATATGAAAAAACAGCGGAAAGTTGGGAAGTATCAACAAATAAAAACGGCAAAAGCATAATAATAAATGGAGAATGGAAAGACAAAGACTTGGACGAGTTATTTAATAACCAAGAAACTAAAGAAAGCATTTTTGGGAAAAGATGTTTACAAATGGAGAAATTTCCATTACTGATAAAGTTTATTGATGCAGATGACAATTTATCTGTCCAAGTACATCCTAATGATGAATTTGCTAAAAGATATGAAAATGATTCTGGAAAAACAGAAATGTGGTATATATTAGACTGTAAAGAGAATGCCAAATTAATTTGTGGGCTTAATGAAAATGCAAAAAAAGAGAATATAAAAGAAATTCTAAAAAATGGAGAAATAAAAAAATATTTGAAATATGTAGATGTACAAAAAGGAGATAGCATATATATACCTTCAGGGACAGTACATGCAATTTTATCAGGGATATTAATATGTGAAATACAGCAAAACAGTGATTTGACATACAGAATATATGATTGGGATAGAGTTGGAAAAGATGGAAAACCAAGAGAATTACATATAGATAAAGCTGTAGATGTTATAGATTTTAACAGTAAAGCTGAAAAAATTGAGTCAAATGGACAAAATGTTCAAGAAATAATGAAAACAAAATATTTTAATGTAGACAAAATTAAAATTGAAGATATATATACAGATACTTCAAATATAGATACATTTTATGCTATAAGTATAACAGATGGAAGTGGCAAAATATATTATGAAAATAAAGAAATTAATATAAAAAAAGGTGATAGTTTTATTGTACCAGCTAAACTTGGTGAATATAAAATAGAAGGAAAAATTGAATTATTGAAATCATATATTTCATAAAAAAATGTTCAAAGTATAGTTTTTAACGTGTTTTTACCCAAAAAATCGTAATTTTTGGTAAAAAAAACATAATTTTTATAAAAATATATTGAAATTATTTTCGTAAGGTGATATAATTTCGATATAAAAAAAAGGAGGAGGAATTACACATGAAAAAAACATTAACAGTTGTAATTTTATTTGTAATGTTAGTATCACTTTTAGCTACAGGAGTTAGCGCTGTTTCAACAGATGAAATGATTGAAAAAGTGTACAACATGGCAGTACCATATGGAGCAACATCAGCAGATAAAGTAAAAATGGAAAGATTTTTTGCTGATAACCCAATCACAGATGAACAAGCTGACCAAATCATAGCAAAAGCTGAAGAAGCAGTTGCATTAATGCAATCAGCTGGAACTACTAACATAAAAGATTTAACAATTGACCAAAAAAATCAATTAAAATCAATAGCTAATGAAGCAGCAAGTATTGTTGGGGTTTCTTTAGTATTCAGAGCAGGAACAGTTGAAATCTATAAAGATGGAAAACTTGTAGAAACTCTTACTTCAAGTACAGGAACATTAGCATATACAGGAAACACAATGAATATCGTTTTAGTTGTTTCTTCAATAGCTATTATTGCCCTAGGTACAGCAGTTATTGCAAGAAAGAGATTAGCAAATGCCTAATTTAGCAATGACGATTAAAGCAACTATTAAGTACTTAATAGTTGCTTTATTAATTACAATTGTTATAGTGATGGGAATATATTTACTTTTCGGGCAAGAAGTGAATGAAACATTATCTATAGCAAGTAAAGTAGCAATAGATATAGAAAATAAAAAAGTAGAAGAAACAACAATGAGTGAAGATAATAAAATACAAAATTATCCTGAATATGGAACACAATATGCAACAATAGAAATACCTAGAATAAACGTAAATTTACCAGTATATTTTGGAGATACATTAGAAGTATTAAAAAAAGGTGTAGGTCACTCTAGTGGAAGTTATTTTCCTGGTGAAGGTGGAAGTATTATATATATGGGACATAATTCAAAAAATATGTTCAGAAGATTTTCAGAATTACAATTAGGTGATGAAATAAAAGTAACTACATCATATGGAGAATATACATATAAAATATATGATATGCAGTTAATTAATGAAAAGGATGTAGATAAACTTCCAATTCAAAAAGAAAAAGAAATATTAATGGTATATACATGTTATCCATTTAACAATATAGGATATGCTACACAAAGATATGTAGTATATGCAGAGTTAGAAAAATAGAAAGGAAAACCAACAATGAAAATATTATTAAATATAATAAAATTTATAATTGCCATTATATTAACAATATGTGTAATTGCATTAATCATTGTAAATGTAGCTTCCTCTACAATATTAAATAAAGAATTCATTTTAGCAAAATTAGATGAAACAAATTATTATGCAAATATTAATACCGCGGTAAAAAGTGATTTTGAAAATTATATTTACCAATCAGGTTTAGATGAAAATGTTTTAGAAAATATAGTATCACCAGAAAAAGTTGAAAATGATACAAAAATAATAATAAATAATATATATGATGGAACAAATGAAGAGGTAGATGTAACAGAAATAGAAACAAACTTAAGAAATAATATAGAAAATTCATTAGATCATAAGTTATCAGCTACACAACAAAAAACTGTAGATGAATTTATTAAAAAGATAACAGAACAATATAAAGATACTATAACAAAAACTAGTTATGAAAATTCAATCAATAATATGCTAGAAAAAGCAAGAAATATTGTGGATAAGTTACAAAAAGTTAGTATAATAGGAATAGCAGTAGCATTTATAATAATTATAATTTTATCAATTAAAGATTTTATGACAGGATTAATGTTAATAGGTTCAGCATTAATGTCTTCAGGAGTGTTCTATATATTGGTAAATATGCTAATAAATGCAAAAGTAAAGATACAAAATATTACAATATTAAATGATGCAGTTTCAATATCTCTAAGAGATATAATAAGTACAATTTTAAGTAATTTAACAACTATTGGAATAGCATTATCAATTATTGGCTTAGTGGTAATAATCGTTTTTGCATTCATTAAAAGTTGTAAAAAAGAAGAAAGTGAAAATGTAGAACAATAAAAGGAGATATTATGGAAGAATTAGATTTAAAAGAGTTATTTGAAATATTTTGGCATAAAAAAGAACAAATAATATTAATAGTATTAATATTTATGGTAATAGGAATTATATATACAGTAGGATTTACAACACCAATGTATAGTTCATCATCTACATTGGTTTTAGTTGGAACAGAAAGTGGAAATGGTGCAGAAAATCAAACAACAGAATCAATTACAACAACAGATATTACTATTAACTCTAAACTAGTTGCAACATACAGTGAACTAGTAAAAAGCAAAAATATATTAGGACAAGTTATAGCAAATTTAGGAATCAATATAGATGAAGAAGCATTAAGAAAAAACATAGAGGTTACAGCAGTTGAAGATACAGAATTAATAGAAATAACAGTATCAAATGAAAATCCTACATATGCAGCTAAAATTGTAAATGAAATAGCAAATGTATTTAAAGAAAAAATTGCAGGCGAAATATATAAAATAAATAATGTATATATAGTAGATCAAGGTGAAGTAGCAAGTACACCATCTAATATCAACCATACAAAAGATGTAGCTATATTTATATTTATAGGTATAGTTGTTGCTGTAATGTATGTATTAATTGCTAATATGTTAGATACAACTGTAAAAACGCAAGAAGATATTGAAAAGAGTATAAAAATACCAGTACTTGCATCTATACCTATGTATGATATGGAAATGGAAAAACTTAAAAAGAAAAAAGGAGGTAGAAGATAGTGAAAAAAGAATTAATAGCACACAGAGACCCAAAATCTCCTGTTTCTGAAGTTTTTAGAACATTAAGAACAAACATACAATTTATGAATACAAATAATAAATTAAAAACATTATTAATTACATCAACATTACCAGGTGAAGGTAAAAGCTGGGTAACAGCAAATTTGGCTGTTACATTTGCACAAGCAGGTAAAAAAGTAATATTGGTTGATGCTGACATGAGAAAAGGAAGACAATATACAATATTTGAAGTTTCACCAAGACCAGGTTTATCTAACTATTTATCTGGATTTGATATAAACACTGGAGAAGAAATCTCAGATGATTTAGCAGATTATATACAAGAAACACAAGTAAAAAATCTTTATATAATGTCAGCAGGAAACATACCACCAAATCCATCAGAATTATTAATTTCTACAAAAATGATAAGCTTATTAGACAGATTAAAAGAATTATGTGATATAGTTATTATTGATGGAACACCTTGTGAATTAGTAACAGATGCAATTATTCTTTCTAGAATTGTAGATTCTACAGTTATAGTAACAGCGTATAAACAAACTAAAAAAGATGACTTACAAAAAATCGTTACAAATATACAAAATGTCGGAGGAAAAATAGCAGGTGTTGTATTAAATAAAATACCAGTATCTGTTAGAAAATATGAACAATCATATTACTATGGTTCAACGACTATGTCTAAAAAAGGAATGAAACCTAAAAATTCGAGGTCATCTAATAATATAATGTCAGGTTTTAAACGTAATAGAGTAGAAGAGATGAAAAGAAGAGTGAGACCAGAAAATCCTCAAACAATAAGAAATACACAAGCAAAAAGAAACAATTCAGAAATAAAAACTAATCAGGATATGAAAATGAGGCAACAACAAAAAGAATTAAATAATAATCAATCAAATGAATTACAAAGAAAAATAAATATAGAAAAGACAGAAGATGTTTCTTTAGATAAGACAACAGAAATTCTAAATCAAATAAATGCATATTTAGATAAAGAAAAGAAAAATTTAAATAGTAATAAAGGCTAGTGTGATATCTCACTGGTCTTTTTGTAACAAAAAATCGTCAAAAAATTACAAAATTCGATAAAAGATATTGAAAAAAAACTAACTTAACGATATACTAATAGAGTACGAAAAAATGATAAAGGAGCAAAAGAAAAATGATAGACTTTCATTCACATATATTACCAAATATAGATGATGGTTCAAGAAGTATAGAAGAAACATTTAACCTAATAAAAGAGGCAGAAAAAGTAGGATTTAAAGCAATAATATCAACTTCACATTATATGGAAAATTATTATGAAACAGATGTCCCAGAAAGAGAAGTATGGGTAAAAGCTATTTTAGAAAATTTGAAAACTAAAAATATAAATACAAACTTATATTTAGGAAATGAAATATATTTTTCAAATAAAATTATAGAATTATTGGAAAAAAGAAAAGCATCAACAATAAATGATACAAGTTATGTTTTATTTGAATTACCATTAAATGCAGAGCCTATGAATTTATATGATGTTGTATATGATATGCTACAATATAAATTAGTGCCAATATTAGCACATCCAGAAAGATATAGTTTTGTACAAAAAGATCCAGATTTAATTTATGATTTAATTGAAAAAGGTGTATTAATGCAAGCAAATTATGGAAGTATAATAGGACAATATGGTGAAAAGGCACAAATGATAGTTACAAGATTTTTTGAGAATAATATGATACATTTTCTAGGTTCAGATGTTCATAGACAAAACACAATATATCCTAAAATCCCACAAATTTTAGATGAAATAGCTGATATTATAGGTGAAGAAAAATTAGAAGAATTAACTACAACAAATCCAGAATTAGTGTTGAAAAATAAAAAAATCGAAATAGATGAACCATTAGATTTTAAGTTAACATTAAAAGAAAAGTTTATAATGAATTTCAAAAGATAATTGTATAAAAATATAGTTTGATTCAATTATGTATAGTATGGCTGAAAATTGAAAGATAAAAAGATAATTTACAGCATAGTTGAAATTATATTAAATAAAAATACAGTGTGATGCAAAATAATATAAATCAATATATATTAAAAACAGAGTTTGTCTGACTTCAAAAGAATAAAAATATTAAAATTTGAATAATATAAATTAGAAAATACACAAAAGAAAGGCAAATTAAATTAAAAGGAAGGAAGTATAACAATGAGAAAATATTTTGGAACTGATGGAATCAGAAGAATAGCAAATACAGAATTAACACCAGAGTTAGTATATAAGGTAGCAAAAGCAGGAGCATATGTATTATCAAAACATACTGATCATACACCAACAATATTGATAGGAAGAGACACACGTATATCAGGAACATTGATAGAAAGTGCGATGACAGCAGGATTTTTAAGCTATGGAGCAAATGTAAAATTATTAGGAGTATTGCCAACACCTGCAGTTGCATATTTAACAAGAAAATTGAAAGCAGATGCAAGTGTTGTTATATCAGCATCACACAATACATTTGAATTCAACGGAATAAAATTTTTTAGTAATAAAGGAACAAAAATACCAGATTCTTTAGAAGAAGAAATTGAAGAAGTTATGGATTCAGGTAAATTAGATGAACTAACAGCAAAAAATGAAAAAATAGGGGTATCAGAATATAGTTTTGATTTAGTCAATGAATACATATATTTCTTTAGAAAGAATTTTGATGATAATATTGAAAAACATTTAAAAGACGATTTTGAAGTAGCAATTGATACAGCTAATGGAGCAACTTATGCTGTAGCAGATAGAATTTTCAAGGAACTAGGAATAAAACACAGAATCATAAATAACAATCCAGATGGAATCAATATCAATGAAAATTGTGGATCTACACATTTAGAAGGCTTGAAAAAATTTGTAGTTGAAAATAAAATGAGTTTAGGAATTGCATATGATGGAGATGGAGATAGATGTTTAGCAATAGATGAAAACGGAAACGAAATAGATGGAGATAAGTTATTAGCAATTATATCTTCAAATCTAAGAAAAAAAGGAAAGTTAAATAAAGATACAATTGTAGCAACAGTTATGAGTAATTTAGGATTAAATAAATATACTGAAAAAAACGGTTTGCAATTAATACAAACAAAAGTAGGAGATAGATATGTATTAGAAGAAATGCTAAAAGAAGGTTATAACCTAGGAGGAGAGCAATCAGGTCATGTAATTTTGCTTGATTATAATCCAACAGGAGATGGAATATTAACATCATTAATGCTAATACAAACAATGTTAGAAGAAAACAAAAAAGCATCAGAATTAGCAAGTATAATAAAACTATATCCACAAGTATTAATAAATGCAAAAGTGAATTCAGATAAAAAATATGATTATGAAAAAGATGAAGATATAAAAAAGGCAATTAGTGAAGTAGAAAAAGAATTTGCAGGGAATGGAAGAGTATTAATAAGACCATCAGGAACAGAACCTTTGGTTAGAGTAATGATAGAAGGAGAAGACCAAGAATATATAACAAAAAGAGCGCAAGAAATAGCAAATTTAATAGAAAAAAAATTAAAATAAGCTTGTAATGAATTTGTAATACAAATGTAAATAAAAATGTATTGATATATTATAAACATAATGATAATATTATAGTATAAATTATGGGGAGGCGGAGTAGATGTTTATATTTGATATATCAAATATTTTAAATTTATTGTTAATGATTATTGCTACTGTGCTTTTAATATATTTAGCTCAAGAATTAAAAAAGAGCTATATAGCAGGAATTGTATTGTTTTTCTATTTAGCAATGTTAATAATGCATGCTGTACAACTAGTAAGATTACCAGAAGAATATGCACAAATGTTGCCAGTTCTTGCAAGATGTGTAGCGATTGATTTTGCATTTATATTTGTTTCATTCTTTGCATATCTATGGGTAGATGATATAGAAGCTAAAAAGATGAACAAGAAAAGTATAGACAATAGTTTAGATTGGCTATGGAAAAATGTATAGCAAACAAAACAGACAAAAAGGGCCAGGTTATGATGTGTATGCAAAATGTCGAATATTGTCAAAAGTGACAATATTCGACATTTTGCATACACATCATAACCTGGCCCTCTTTGTCTCTATTGTTCTATCAGTCCTTCTAGTATTTGTATAGCATTACTTGCTGCGCCTTTTCTTAAATTATCTGCAACTACCCATAAATTAAGACCATTTTTTACACTAAAATCTCTTCTAATTCTACCCACAAAAACTTCATCATATCCATCAGCTTTAGTTGCAATTGGATAATAATTTTTTTCTATATCATCAACAACTATAACTCCAGGAAAATTTTGTAGCAATTGTCTTATATCATATAAATCAAAATCTTTTTCAAATTCTATGTTAATAGATTCACTATGACAATTTAAAACGGGAACCCTAACAGTTGTAGCTGTGATAGGCAAATCTGGTTTATGAAGAATTTTTCTAGTTTCATTTATCATTTTATGTTCTTCTTTTGTATAGCCATCTTCCATAAAAACATCTATATGTGGTAAACAGTTATTAACAATAGGATAAGGAAATTTTTTAGGAGCAAATCCATTTATGCCATTTTCTAAATCTTCAATTCCTTCTCTTCCTGCACCAGAAACAGCTTGATATGTAGAATAAACTATCCTTTTAATATTATATTTGTCATCTAGAGGTTTTAATGGAACAACAGCTTGTATAGTAGAACAATTAGGGTTAGCAATGATTCCATTATTTTTAAAAGCATCATCCATATTTACTTCTGGTACAACTAAAGGAACAGCAGGATCCATCCTATAGACACTACTATTGTCAATACATATACAATTTTTTTCTACTGCTAAAGGTATATATTTTTTTGAAACATCTCCACCAGCACAAAATATTGCATAGTCAAATTTTTTGTCAAAAGAATCTTCTTTCAATTCTTGAACAATATAATTGATTCCTAGAAATTCAATTTTTTTACCAGCAGATTTTTCAGAAGAAAATAGAGTGTATTCAACATTTGGGAATGCTTTTTCTTCTAAAACTTTTAGAGCAGTTCTCCCAACAATACCACTGGCTCCTACGATTGCTATTTTGTATTTATTTTTCATAACAATTCCTCCCATAAAAGTATATGTCTGATATACAGTAAAAATTATATATTTATATAATTTTTTGTTAAATATACTTTTACAAGGAAATTTTACCATAAAAAAAATAGTTGTGCAATATGGTAATAGAGGAGTATTCAATTTGTAAGGAAGTAGAAAAAAGGGGCTATTATAATATAAAATCATTACACAATTTTGTATAAGCTAAATTTTCACAGAAATTCTAAAAGAAAAAAATGTTTACTTGCACTCTGACCCTCGCATTCTGCGAGTACCGTGCATATCCAACATTGTTTTCTTTAAGAATTTCTAGTTCAAATTTAGATACGCAAAATCGTTCCATTTATTTATATTATAATAGCCCCTTTTTTCTACTTCCTTACAAATTGAATACTCCTCTTAATCTTTATTGAGAAAGTTGATATTCGATTTTTCTAACTACTATTCTTAGGTATTCAAAAATTGCTATAATAGTGATTGCGCCTAGAACATAAGAATATCTAAGTAAAATAGCGCCAGCCTCACCTAAAGTAGGGATTACAAAACTCATACCTAATATTGTACCAATTGCTTTTTTTAAGTATTGATTATCTACAGAGAACAATGCAGTAAATGCAATTGCCATAAATATGATTAAAGCATTTGTAGGGATCCAGTGAAAAATTAGTATAAAAATACCAATACCTAATGTTGCCCCACCAATTTGTGCAAGTAATTTGCTTTTTTGTTTTTGATTATCTATTTCTAAGCAACTATATGTAATTAAAGGTAGCCAATAACTTCTAACAGTTCTATCAGTTATCATATCCATAAATACACAAGTAATCCATAAGATAAAGGTTGTACGTACAGCAAAACGTATACGTGGTATTTTAAAATTAAATTCTTTCTTAAAATGTTTAATATTATAAATAACTAAATCAAAATCTGTAACCAAATTTTCATCAATTTTTGTTTTTCTATTATATATTTTCATATAAATATAGCATATAGCTAGAGCTATAATGATTGTTAAAATACGTACAGGTATTTCTGTTAGACCAATTGGATAACTTTGAAACATTATAAATTCGTATCCATATAGGAAATAATTTGATTCCTTTTGTTTAGATGTTGTAAGATATATAATGATAAAAGGAATTATTAAATTAAAAGCAACAGAAGTATATAAATTTAAGCTAGCTATACTTGCAAGAATTGCTATTATTATCATCATAAAAGACATTTCTATGTATGATTTTATATTTTTTAACTGATTTACTTTTAGCATACAAACAAATATTAATATTATACCAATCACACTATTATTTGTTCCAAAAAATTTTTCTATAAAAACCATTATGATTAATGGAATTACAACATTTGGTAATATGGTAAAAAAGTTTTTTAAATATTTTTTTATATTTTTAATAATTTTATTAGAAATAATTTTTTTCATTACAACAACTCCTTTCTAAATAGTAATTTTAAAAGGTTTATTAATAAATCATCAACAATGTTGATAATTAGATATATTATAAAATGCTGTAAAACAGTTTTTAAATGTGTTTGAAATCTTAGATTTCATAATGTAAATATATAATATAGTTTTGAAAATTATAATAAATTTTTAGGTTACAACTTTTAGATTATAAATTATAAAACGAAAATTCTTAGTATAAAACCAAGAAAAATTAAGTTAAAAGTATAAAACTCCCACTATTAATTTTACCATAAAAATACAATTATGTCAATTGTAACTGACCGTTGTTTCGATTAGTATTTTATTGAATAGGAAAAATCAAGTTTTTCCTATACAAGAACGTCGCTTCGCTCTAGTGGTTGCACACAAATTTTACTAGCGTAAAATTT
>CAKNJL010000007.1 GCA_930982035.1 uncultured Clostridium sp. | reverse complement strand
GGAAAAAGATCTTAAAACTTATTTTTCATCTATGTATTTTTGAGTGTGCTATATTGCATACAATAATTTTCTAGTGACGATGACATTTAGGGTAATACCTGTTCCCATTCCGAACACAGAAGTCAAGCCTAAGTGTGCCGAAAATACTTGCGGGTTACCCTGCTGGGAAGATAGGTTGTTGCTAGATTTTTTTTATTTTATAAAAAAAATCGAAATTTTTAATTATGCAATTTTAAATGAAAACGAAAATTAAATGTTTGTTTTTAAAATTATTCTAAATACCAATAGCTATTATAGTTTTTTAAATAAATAATGATAAATAATAACTAGTGGTTGAGATACTTAATTAGTTAAGGAAACTCTCTAATTAAGATACCTGAAAAGCCTTATAAGAGCTCGGTAAAATGAAAAATAAGGTTTTTCAGATATTTTGAAATATATTTAATATATAATATACTTTTGTAGGAGATAGAAGAAAATGGGAAAAGTAACATGGAAACCAGGAACATTTTTATATCCATTACCAGTTGTCATGGTAAGTTGTGGCACTATGGAAAAATCTAATATAATAACAGTAGCATGGACTGGAATATTAAATACAAATCCAGCTACAGTTTACATTTCTGTAAGACCATCAAGATATTCATATAATTTAATAAAAGAGCAAAAGGAATTTGTAATAAATCTAACAAATAAAAATTTAGTAAGAGCTACAGACTGGTGCGGTGTAAAAACTGGTGCAAAAGTGGATAAATTTAAAGAAATGAGATTAACTAAAGAAAAAGCAAATTTTGTGAAATGTCCTATGATAAAAGAAAGTCCAGTTTCTGTAGAGTGTAAAGTAAAAGAAATAAAAGAAATGGGAAGTCATGATGTATTTATAGCAGATGTATTAGCTATAAATGCAGATGAAAAATATATTGATGAAAAAGGAGCTTTTGATATTTCAAAATGTGATTTAATAGCATATTCTAATGGTCATTATTATTCATTAGGAAAGAAATTAGGAAGATTTGGATTTTCTGTTAAGAAAAAGAAGAAAAATCATTCTAAAAATCAAAAAAAATCTGCTAAAAAATAGAAAAATTCATTGACATATTAGGAAATTGGTGGTAAAATATTTAAGCGTATGTATATTACGGACATACGCTCACATCGTTTTAAAAGTAATGTAAAATTCGGAGGTGTATTTAAATGGCAGCAAAAGGTCCAAGAGAAAATATAACATTAGAATGTACAGAATGTAAAAGAAGAAATTATGTAACATCAAAAAACAAGAGAAAGAATACAGATAGATTAGAGTTAGTTAAATATTGTAAATTCTGTAAAAAACGTACAACACACAAAGAGACTAAATAGTAGTACAAGCTATTTTAAGGAGGAAATAAAATGGCTAAAAAAGAAAAGAAAGTCACAAATAATAAAGAAAATAATGGTAAAGAAAGCAAAAATAAGAAAAGCTTTTTTAAAGGTTTAAAAGCAGAATTAAAAAAAGTAGTTTGGCCAACACCAAAACAATTATTAAACAGTACAATAGCAGTTATTACAATTGTTTTAATCACAACTGTAATAGTATTTGTATTAGATTTAGCTTTTGAATCAGTAAATAAATATGGTGTAGATAAAATAAAAGAATCTATTCAAACAATAACAGATGAAGATAACACTACAAACTCAGATTGAAATACAACAACAGAGGAAGGAACAACTGATGACAATGCAACATCAGAAGGAGCAACAGAAGGTGAAAACACAGAAAACCAAACAAATTCAGAAAATGCAGAGTCAGAAGAAACTCAATCAGCTGAAAATCAAACAACTGAAGCAACAGATGAAAGTAGTGCAAATACTGTAGAATAAGTTTTTATAAGGAGGCTTTTACACATGTCTCAAAAAGATTATGATATGATGCCTAGATGGTATGTAGTACATACTTATTCAGGATATGAAAATAAAGTAAAAAAAGATTTAGAAAAAACCATAAAAAATAGAGAACTTGAAGATTATTTCTTTGATATAATAGTTCCAATGGAAGAACAAATAGAAATAAAAGACGGAAAAAGAAAAGTAAATCTAAAAAAAGTATTTCCAGGATATGTATTGATAAAAATGATTGTAACAGAACAATCATGGTATATTGTAAGAAATACAAGAGGAGTTACAGGATTTGTAGGTTCAGGAACTGATCCAATACCATTGACTGATGAAGAAATTCGTAATATGGGATTTGATGATGTTTCAATAAATGTTGATTATGACATAGATGAACAAGTGCAAGTAATGAATGGACCATTTGAAGGATTTACAGGAACTGTAAAAGAAATAAATAAAGAGAAACATAAAGTAAAAGTTTTAGTTTCAATGTTTGGTAGAGAAACACCAGTTGAATTAGAATTTTCACAAGTTCAAAAAATAAAATAATAAATCATAAAAAATAAAATCCCCAAATATCATTTATATGTATATTTTTAGAAAAGAGAAAAATGAGGGAAAGAAAGAAGAATATTTATCTTCTCAAAGATAAAATATTATATAATTTTAAGTAGGGATTATGAAAAAAGATAAATATTAATTATAGGAATTCTAAAGTTCTTATTAATACTAGAAATAATGTAAGGGAAAAAGATCCTTATAAATAGTTAGAAGGAGGTGCCATTAAAATGGCAGAAAAAGAAATTACAAATGTTATCAAATTACAAATAGAGGCAGGAAAAGCATCACCAGCTCCACCAGTAGGTCCAGCATTAGGTTCAAGTGGTGTAAATATCATGCAATTTGTTAAAGAATTTAATGATAGAACAGCAAATCAACCTGGAATGACAATACCAGTTGTTATAACAGTATATAAAGATAAATCTTTTGATTTTATAACAAAAGTACCACCAGTAGCAGTTTTAATAAAAAAAGCAATTAAAATTCAAAAAGGTTCAGGAAAACCAAATAAAGAGAAAGTTGCTAAAATAACAAAAGCACAAGTAAAAGAAATTGCTGAACAAAAAATGCCAGACTTAAATGCAGCATCATTGGAAACAGCAATGAGCATGGTTGAGGGAACTGCTAGGTCTATGGGGGTTGTTGTCACAGACTAATTAAAATAAATGAAAATCAGCATCTTGCACATTTTCGTATAATTTGTCAAAATTCGACGTACCATCGTACGCCTTCATCTTGACAAATCATACAAAAATGCACAATATACTAATTTTGATTTATTTTAAAATATAACTATTCTATAATATTTTAAAATATAATTATTCTATAATATTAATATTTTGAAATATAACTATTCCATAATATTAATGTTTTGAAATATCAGTATTTTAAAGTATAAATATTTTGAAATATCAGTATTTTAAAGTATAAATATTTTGAAATGTAAATATAAGTATTTTAAAATACAAATAATAAAATAAATAAATTAATTAATTAATTGGGAGAGCATAGCTCGTTAGAACCAAAGGAGGTAAAAAAATGAAAATGTCTAAAAGATATGCAGAAAGCGTAAAATTAGTTGACAAAACAAAAGAATATGATATTAAAGAAGCTTTAGATATCATAGAAAAAATGCCAAAAGCAAAATTTGATGAAACAGTTGAATTACATGTAAAACTAGGTGTTGATTCAAAACATGCTGACCAACAAGTAAGAGGTACAGTAGTACTTCCAAATGGTACAGGTAAAACACAAAAAGTTTTAGTATTTGCAAAAGGACCAAAAGCAGAAGAGGCTCAAAAAGCGGGAGCAGATTATGTAGGAGCAGAAGAATTAATACCAAAAATCCAAAATGAAAACTGGTTTGACTATGATGTAGTTGTTGCAACTCCAGATATGATGGGTGTTGTTGGTAGATTAGGAAAAGTATTAGGACCTAAAGGTTTAATGCCAAACCCTAAATCAGGAACAGTTACTATGGATGTAACAAAAGCAATAAATGAAATTAAATCAGGAAAAGTTGAATATAGATTAGACAAAACTAATATTATTCACTTAGGTTTTGGAAAAGTTTCATTTGGAGTTGAAAAATTAGCAGAAAACTATGATACAATAATGAATGCAATAATAAAAGCAAAACCAGCAGCAGCAAAAGGACAATATATTAAAAGTGTAGCAATAGCTAAAACAATGGGACCAAGTTTATTTATTAATCAAAAATAAGAAAAGTATGTATAACGAAATTAAAGATTTCTATACAATAAAATTATAATTGTTAGCCAAAGACAGTAGGCAAAATAAGTCCTACCGAGGTTACATCAGAGAATGTATATAATAAAAATATGCACTCTTTGTATCCTCGGGAAAGGATATAAAGAGTGCATTTTTATTTGAATGAAAATTTAAGTTATGAAAAAAGATAAAAATAAATCTTTATAATGGTACTAAAATTATTATATACAAATCTTCAAATAATTATGCAAATAAATTTTAAATTTATTATATAAATAATTTTTAGGAAACTAAAATTATTATAGATAAAATTTATTAGGAGGTGAAATAAATGGCAAGTGAAAAAATACTAAATCAAAAGAAAGAAGAAGTATTAAAATTAGCAAATGAAATGAAAGAAGCTAAAATTATACTTTTAGTAGATTACAGAGGAATTAATGTATCAGATGTAACAAATTTAAGAAATGATATAAGAAATGTAAATGCTAAATATTCAGTTATAAAAAATAATATCACAAGAAGAGCATTAGCAGAATGTGGAATCGAAGGTTTAGATGATAAATTAGTAGGACCAACAGCAGTTATAATGAGTAATGAAGATTACTTAGGACCAGCAAAAGCAATATACAAATTTAGTAAAGATAATGATTACTATAAAATCAAAGGTGGAGTAATTGAAGGTAAAGTAATGACAGCAGAAGAAATTATTACATTAGCAAAACTACCATCAAGAGAAACATTATTATCAATGCTTGCTGGAGCATTACTTGGAAATATTTCAAAAGTTGCAGTTGCACTTGATCAAGTAAGAATAAAAAAAGAAGCAGGAGCTGAAAATGTAGAAGCACCAGCAGAAGCTTAATAATAAATAGTGAAAACTATATATTATTAAAATTTATAAATAAATATAAAGTTATTGAAAAAATAAAGAGTTAATCTATAAAAAATTAGAGTGGTGAACTTATATCACTAAAATAAAAAAATGACAAATATGTCAAAATAAAAAATTAGGAGGATTTTAAAATGGAAAAAATAGAAAAATTAATTGAAGAAATCGACAGCTTAACAGTTGTTGAATTAGCTGACTTAGTAAAAGCTATAGAAGAAAAATATGGAGTATCTGCTGTAGCAGCTGCAGCACCAGCAGCTGGAGGAGCAGGAGAAGGAGATGCAACTGCTGAAAAATCATCTTATGATGTTGTTTTATCAGAAGCTGGAGACCAAAAAATAAAAGTTATAAAAGTTGTTAGAGATGCTACAGGATTAGGATTAAAAGAAGCTAAAGAATTAGTTGATGGAGCTCCAAAAACAGTTAAAGAAGGAGTTTCTAAAGAAGAAGCTGAAGAATTAAAAGCTAAATTTGCAGAAGTTGGAGCAGTTGTTGAATTAAAATAATTTGCTAAAAAATAAAAATTTTGTATTAATTTTAAAGAAAACCCAATTTATTAGACAAAAGGTTTAATAAATTGGGTTTCTTTTTGCTAAATAGAATAATTACAATTCACATCGGAAAAAGTTATGTAGTCAAAAGTTATATTATAATATTTTTTTAATTTGTTTGTGTGACGTGGAATAGATGTACGCATTTTTAACTTTAAACAAATGAGGAAGCACGATGTAGTGAGAGGCTCGTTTGTTTAAAGTTTAGAATGTGTCATTTATGGAGCTAGCCTAATAAATTAAAAAAATATTATAATATAACTTTTGACTTTCATAGATTTAACTGTGAATTGTAACGATAGGATGATATTTAGATTAACTTTTTCTTCTGTAGGGGTAGAAAAAAGCAAAAAAATATAATATAATACAACTATAAAAAATTGAAAGTATAAATAATGAAAGAAGGGAGGAATATCATATGAAACATATTGGAATAATAGTCGCAATGGATGAAGAAAGAGAAGAAATATTAAATTTAATGACAGAAAAACAAGTGAAACAAATATACAATTTAAGATTCATAACAGGAAAAATACAAAAGAGAGATTGTGTATTAATAAAAAGTGGAGTAGGAAAAGTAAATTCTGCAAGAACAACACAAATCTTAATAGATAATTTTGACATAGACTTTGTTATAAATGCAGGAGCCGCAGGAGCAGTAAATCATTTATTAAACATAGGTGATGTAGTAATTGCAAAACATGTAGTACAGCATGATTTTGATATAACAGCATTTGGACATAGTAAAGGATATATTACAGGAGTTGGTGACAAAGTAATGTGTGATAGAGGTTTAGTATCAGCATTTGAAAACATGATAAAAAATATGGAAGAAAGACTGTATAAGATAAAAATAGGTATTGTTGCATCTGGAGACATATTTTGCAACCAAATAGAAATGAAAAATAAAATAAATGCAAAATTTAATGCTGATGTAGTAGATATGGAATGTGCTTCTGTAGGACAAGTATGTTATTTAGATGATATTCCTTTTATTAGTGTTAGATGTATCTCTGATATACCGAATGGAAGTAATGAAAGAACTTTTAATGATAATTTAAAATTAGCATCAAAGAGATGTGCAAATATAATACATGAATTTTGTTCATAAAAAAATTCTTCTATTTTTACTTTTTCAATGGCATATATAGAAATTAAGATTTTGAATATTACTTTATTTAGATTGATTCACAAAAAATATAAAGCTAAATATTGCTTTTTATTGCATAATTATGTAATAAAAAGTAAATAATTAAAATAAAGAAAAATGTGTATCAATCAATACACATAAGAAAAAGGTTTATAGGTAAAAATCCTTTATTAAAAACCTAAATTTATTAATAAGGAGTGATTTTTTTGGAAAGAAAAATCAGAGTAGTACAATATGGTACTGGAAAAATGAGTGTATATACAATGAGGTATGTACATGAAAAAGGAGCAGAAATTGTAGGAGCAATTGATGTAAATCCAGACGTAATAGGTAAAGACATTGGAGAAATAATAGGATGTGAAAATAAAGGAGTAAAAGTTGTAAGCTTAGAAGATGCAGAAAATATGTTAAAAGAAACAAAACCAGATATAGCAATTGTAACAACAATGAGTTTAATTAGTGATGTTGAAGATGCTTTAATGTTATGTGCAAAATTGGGAATTAATGCAATAACAACATGTGAAGAAGCATTTTATCCAGAAAATTCAAATCCAGGAGTAACAAACAGATTAGATGAAACAGCAAAAAGTACAAATTGTACGATAACAGGAAGTGGATATCAAGATATTTATTGGGGACAACTTATTTCTAGCATTGCAGGTTCAACACATAAAATAACAAAAATAAAAGGAAGTTCAAGTTATAATGTAGAAGACTATGGTATTGCATTAGCAAAAGCTCATGGCGCAGGATTAACATTAGAGGAATTTGATAAACAAGTAGCGTCAGTAGATAGAATATCAGATGAAGAAAGACAAGAGATTATAAATAAAGGAGAATATTTACCTTCATATATGTGGAATGTTAATGGCTGGTTATGTGCTAAATTAGGTTTAACAGTTAAATCACAGACACAAAAAACAGTACCACAAACATATAAAGAAGATATTGAATCTTCAACACTAGGTATGACAGTAAAAGCTGGAATGGCAACAGGAATGAGTGCTGTTGTTACAACAGAGACAGAAGAAGGAATTACAATAGAAAGTCAATGCATAGGAAAAGTATATTCTAAGGAAGATTTTGATAAAAATGAGTGGACAATTGAAGGAGAACCAAATACTACATTAATTATAAATAGACCATCTACAGTAGAATTAACCTGTGCATCTGTAGTAAATAGAATACCAGATGTTATAAATGCAAGAGCTGGTTATGTTCCAACAGAAGAAATGGGAGAATTGAATTATAGAATAAAACCATTAAATGAATATGTAAAATAGAGACACATCTTCTGATGTGTCTTAAATTTTGCAAAAAGTATGTACTTTTCTTTTAACTTATGCTATAATATATTTAGTGGGAATTTATTTTATTATATGGAGGTAAAAGGTATGTTTGAGAGTAAATATAGTAAAGTATTAACTGTAATATTAGTAATAGTAATAGTTGCAATTTTAGGTTTATTAGGTTTTTTAGGATATGATTGGTATAAAAAATATTTCTTAGAAAAAGACGCATTAGCATTCGTAGATAATTATACAGAGGATGTACCAGAAGAAGATACAAATACATCTGATGATAATACTACAGCAACAAACCCAATAGATAGCATAGAGAAAACAAATACTGTATCTGGTAGTGGAAATGAAATGCCAACATATAAAGGGTTTAATGTAGTAGGAACAATAGAAATCCCAGCAACAAATATAGAATATCCTATATTACAAAAAGTAAGTAAAAGTTCACTTGAAACTTCAGTTGCAATGCTTTATGGGGCTGGAATAAATCAAGTAGGAAATACAGTTATAATAGGGCATAACTACAGAAATGGACTATTTTTCTCTAATAATAAGAGATTAAACAATGGAGATAAGATATACATAACAGATAATTCAAAAAACAGATTAACATATACAATTTATAATAAATTTGAGACAACTCCAGAAGATGCAAGTTTCTATTCTAGAGACACAGCAGGAAAACCAGAAATTACATTATCAACATGTAATGATGATAGTAGTAAAAGACTAATAATTTTTGCAAGTGCTGAATAATAAAATGTCAAATATATAGAAAGAACATTAGAATTATAATCTAATGTTCTTTTTTGTTATAGTAAAATCAAAAAATTTTCCAATAACATAAAATTTCTGTGTCTAGATTAGTTTTTAACATAAGTCATAATAAATTACATTGTTTGATTTCCAGGAATAAAATAATCAACAACACCATAAATTAAAGCTCCTATTATAGCTGCAATCCAAGAAATTGTGTAACCAGCTACAAAAAATTGAGTAACATATAATGTAATAGCTGCTAAAGCAAAACCTACAAATCCTTTACCAAAAGGACTAGCATGTAATCCAGTGAATTTTACAACTAAATAGTCTATAACACTTAAAACAACAGCTGCTATAATAAGTGTTGCAAAATTATTAATACTAAAACCTGGAGTAAAGAATGCTGTAACAGCTAATACGATAGCAGCAGTTACTAATCTACCAACAATTTGCCATACTGTCGAAGTTCCTGTTTTAGCATTAGTTCCTCTTGTTTCAGACATAGTATATAACCTCCTTAGTTTTTGTTAAATTATAGGAAATTGAATTTCTTTTGAAAATAAAATAATATTTAATTTATTTTCATTTAGTAATGAAAACTAAAAAGTTTAATAGAGTTTCCTATAATTAAAAATTTTTTATTGAATAAGAAAAAGTTGATTTTTTCTATTCAATAATAAAACAACGTTGCACAGAAAAATTGCTATACAATTTTTCGCGTCGACAAATCTTTACGCCTTTTTGAGAACTTAAATATATATAGTTAAATTAGAAAAGTAGAGAAAAGTTCTTGCAAAACGAGATTTGTCCGGCAATTTTTTCAGGTTCTAAAAATATTATTTGCAAAAAAAAAATAATTATTCAAAACAAGTATAAAATAATTAATAGTTGTAAAAAATAAAAACATAAAAGAATTTAAAAAATATGAGTAATCAAATACAAATATAGTAAAAAATTGACAACATGATTTAATGTATTTTAAATTTTACTCAAATGGAGGTCTTTTTGTGTTAATAACTTTTTTTAGATCAATTGTTTTATACATAATAGTTTTAATAGTAATGAGATTAATGGGAAAAAGGGAAATAAGCCAAATGCAACCATTTGAACTTGCTATTTCAATTATGATTGCAGATTTAGCCTCAATTCCAATGACAGAAATAGGAATTCCAATATTTAATGGAATCATCCCAATATTAGGTTTGTTAGTAATGCATCTAATAATTTCAGTAATTAATATAAAAAGTATAAATTTAAGAAAAGTAATATGTGGAAAACCAAGCATATTAATATATAGAGGAAAAATAGATGAAAAAGTTTTAAAGAAAGAAAGATTCACAATTAATGAATTACAAGAAAGGTTAAGAAGAAATAATATTGTAAATTTAGGAGATGTAGAGTATGCAATATTGGAGACAAGTGGAGAAGTAACTGTAATACAAAAACCGGAAAAGAGAGGAACCATACCAGAAGATTTCAATATTGTTCCAGAATATGAAGGGATACCATATGATTTAGTTATAGACGGAAAAGTAATGGAGCAAAATTTAAATAAAATCGGTAAAGATTATAAATGGTTAGAAAAACAATTAGTGCCATTTAAAATGAAACCAGAAGAGGCATTAGTTGTAACAATAGATGGAAAAAGTCAAATCTTTTGTCAAAAAAAGGAAGGAAAGAAAAAATAAAATGGTTAAAGAATTTATTATATGTACAGTTATCATTATAGGAATATTAATCGGAAATGGTGTAACACAAGGATATACTAGAAATTCAATTGATGATATAAATGCAAAGTTAGAAGAATTAGAAGAAACAATGAATGGAGATTTAGAAGTAAGTAATACGGAAATGGAAAATAAGCAAGTAGGTACTGAAGAAACAGTTAAAAATGAGGAAAAAGATGTTAAGGATGAAGAGATAAAAAATAGAGAAGAGGTAATTTCTAAAGAATGGGATGATATGTTTTCTAAACTAGCATATTATATTGAGCATGAAGAACTTGAAAAAGTTTCAAAAAATTTAGAAAATGTAAAGACATATATAAAATTAGGTCAATATGAAGAAGGGATAAAGGAAATTAATGAAGTTATATTTGTGTTAAATCATATTGAAGATAAATATTCTTTCAATTTACAAAATATTTTTTAGGGACGTGCGAAATCGTACCCAAAAGAACCCAAAAGGGACAGACCTCAAAAAAGATATAAATACTTAATTTTTATAATTTTGAAGTCTGTCCCTTTTCGTATAATTTCTCACGTCCTTATTTGTCTTTTTCAGTATTTATTTCAGCATATTTTTTCAACTTTTTATAAACTAAATCATTAATAGTACCAGAAGGGAATTTTCCATTTTTATCTTTTTTACCAGCAGGAACACCGGTTAAAATTTCAATTCCTTCTTCTATTGTTGATATAGCATAAATGTGAAATAATTTATTTTTTACAGCTTCAATTATTTCATCAGACAATTGAAGATTGTCAACATTTTGAACAGGAATCATTACACCATGTTCTCCATTTAGACCACGCATCTTACATATTTGGAAAAATCCTTCAATTTTTTCATTTACACCACCAATAGGTTGTATTTGTCCTTTTTGATTTACAGAACCAGTAACTGCTATAGATTGATTTATAGGAATACCTGAAAGGCTAGAAAGTAATCCATATAATTCTGTACTAGAAGCACTGTCACCATCTACACCATTATATAATTGTTCAAAACATATACTAGCTGTTAAACATAAAGGAATATCTTGTGCGAACATTTCTCCTAAATATCCGGAAAGAATAAGTACACCTTTAGAATGTGAAGGTCCAGAAATTTCAACTTCTCTTTCTATATTTACAACTCCACTTTTTCCAGTATAAGTATTGACTGTTATTTTTGCAGGTTTTCCAAATGTATAATCACCAATACTCATAACTGTTAAACCATTTAATGTACCAACTTCAAATCCAGAAGTATTTATAAGAAGAGAGTTTTCTCTAATCATTTCTACATATTTAGAGTCATATTTTTTTACTCTATTAATTCTTTCATCTAGTGCTTTTTGCACAAATTTTTCTGTAACTACTTTTGACCTAGATAATTTTGCCCAAGTTGCGGCTTCACCAACTACTTGTGTTAAATCATCAAAACGTGTTGAGAGTTTTTTATGGCTACCAGCCACTTTTGAAGCATATTCTACAAGCCTTGCCATTGCGGATTTATCTAAATGTGGTAATTCTTCATTTTCACAAAAACCATGTACGATTCTAGCTAATTTATTTAAGTTTTCGTCTGTTATAGGTGCATCATCTTCAAATTCTACTTTGATTTTGAATAATTTTCTGAAATCAGAATCCATAGCAAGTAAAGTTTGATAAATATTAGCATTTCCAATTAATATTACTTTTAAATTCAAAGGAATTGGTTCTGGTTTTAAAGATACTAAGACCATAGAAGACCTTTGGTCAGCAGTATTTTCTATTCCAATATTTTTTACTCTTAATGCTTTTTTTAGTGCTTCATAACACATACCATTTGCAAGTAAATCTTTGGCTTGAAAAATTATATATCCACCATTTGCTTTTTGCATTAAACCTGCTTTTAACATTGTATGGTCAGTTTTTAATGAACCATAATAGTTTTCATATTCTAGTGAACCGAAAATATTATGATAAGAATAGTTAGTGTCCATAATAACTGGCGCACCTTCACGGTTTGAGTTATCTACAAAAAGATTTACTCTATAATTTAATGTAGGATCAGGCTTTTTTACCACAGGATTTTGTTGTACAATTTGTGTATTTTGATGTGAATCTTCTTCTAAGAATGTAGAAATATTTTTTAGTACATCCTGTTTTACATCTGTTAAGAATTTATTAATTTTTTTGTTTCTTTTATATTTTGATTTTAAATAATTAATGTGAACATTGACTGTCAAAAGTGCAACATTAGATTGCCATTCAGATATTTTTTTGTCAGATTGTCTTTCAATTTCTTTTATTTGTCCTATAACATTCATAATTTGTTCTTGTACAATAAGAGAATTTTTTTCATATTCTTGTTTAAGCTCGTCCTCTAATTTGTCAAATTCTTCTTCTTCAATTGGCTTTCCATTTACAATAGGTGTCATGTAGATACCGTTTTGTGCAGATCTTACAGAAAAATTATATTTTGCAGCATCTAGATTTAATTTTTCTAGTAGAGCAGTTCTCTTAGTTTCATATTCTTGTTTTATTAAAGCTTTTTCTTTTTCAAAATCATCAGCATTAAAAGTCTTCTTAATGTCTTTTTTGATTTCTTTAATAAAGCCATCCATAGAATCTTTGAATTCTTTTCCTTGACCAGCTGGCAATTCAACAGCTATAGGCTCATTAGGATTATCAAAGTTATAGATATAACACCAATCAGAAGGAACTTTCTTTTTTGAGGCAATTTTGTCTAAATAATTTTTTGTATACATAGTTTTTCCAACTCCACTTGGCCCTTCTAAATATAGGTTATATCCTTTTATATTTACTTGAATTCCGAACTCTAAGGCACTTATACCTCTATCTTGGCCAATACCTTCATGAAGAGATTCTAATTCCTTTGTAGTGTCAAATTTAAAAATATTTGGATTACAAGTCATTTTTAAATCCTTGTAATTTAATTCATTTTGATTTTTCATTTGTTACCTCCAATTTTTTTAGTGATGATTTTTTTTTGTGTTCCTAAAATCATCAAAATCATTATATGTATTTTATATTAGTTAAATCAATTTGTAAATAAAAATTACAGATTTTTTTAAAAAAATTTTATAAAAAGTATTGACAAATATTATTAAAAACATTATAATTTATAAATGTCAAGAGTAAATGCAGGTGTAGTTCAATGGTAGAACCTCAGCCTTCCAAGCTGATGACGTGGGTTCGATTCCCACTACCTGCTCCAATAAAAAACTTACAGACTATAAAAGTTTGTAAGTTTTTTTTTATGAATAACTATTTATTATACTTTTCTCCGCCAATATATACACTATGAATTAAAATCCTTTTGTTTCCTGTATTATCACATGTTGATAAAGTTAATAACTTATCTGACTTGTTAGGTATAAGATTATATGAAATAGAACTTCTTTTCAACATTTCTGTAATATATTTTGACTGTTCTTCCTCAGTAACTATATTAGATTTTATTGCATAATCTTCTGGTTCTTCAATATAAGAAGAAAATACTTTATAGTTTAATTTTTCAGTTTCAGTATAAATTTCTATTATAATATTATTTCCTAATTCATTATTTATAATTTTTTGCAATGGTTCAAACATTAAACCAGATTTTATATTATGACCATATATAACTGTATTTTTATCAATAAAATCTTTAGAATTTTTATAATCCATAAAAATCCATCCACATGTATTATATTCTTTATTTATATCTCTATGAAGATAATAGTCATTGTCAGTTGTTTTTACAATAGGATAATTTATTTCAGTATTTTCGATTTTTATCCATCCTACTACATCAGAATTTATATTTTTTAAGTTTTCAAAATTAATTGGATTTTCAACATTTTCAGTATTTTCACTTTGGTTAGAGAAACCAATTTCAATCATATTATCTATTAAATTATCAGTTTTTTTGTTGTATATAAACCATCTAAGCAAATTAATAAATGCGAATAAGAAAATTATTAAGAAAATTGAAAAAGCTATAATTTTCCATTTTTTTATTTTAATTTTATTTTTTTCTTTTAAATGTCTTGCCATCTAACACTCCTAAATCTAATAAGAGGCATATAACTAACTTAGTATGCCTCTTATATTTATAAATTATTTTTTCTTTATTACTATAATCATACCGATTAAAGAAACAATCATTATTGATACTAAAGCTATTATATTCATATCTCCAGTATGTGGGGAAGTAGTTAGTGATTCAGCTACTTCTGCTATTTTTGAATTATTTTCTTCACCTTTTTGTACATCATTAGTATTTTGTACATTTTCATTATTTTCTATTTCTTCGTTGTTACCAGGATTATTTTCAGGGTCTCCGACATTTCCTGTATTTCCAGTGTCACCAGTGTTTCCAGTATCTCCAGTACTTTCGCTTGCTTCTTTTATATTTAATTTAACTTGAGATACTATAGTTTTTACTGTACCGTCTCCTTGTTTTGCATTTACAGAAACTGTTACAATAACTTCACCAGCTTTTAATCCTGTTACTAATCCATTTTTATCGACAGTTGCTATTGAAGGATTAGAAACCTCATATGTAGTACTTTCTATTATATCAGTAATATTAGTAGGATTAAATGTAACTCCAACTTGTGTATTTGCACCTTCAATGATTGAATCATCTGAAACAGAAACTATAATTGAGTCAATATGTTTTTCTGTAACTTCTATTTCAATAGAATCTGTCAAACCACTATCTGTTGATACTGTAATTGTTGCTTTTCCAGCTTTTAATGCTGTTACATTTCCTTCTTGATCTACTTTTAAAATACTTTCATCACTTGATGTCCAATTTATATTATCAGTTGCATCTGCAGGAGTAAGAGTTGCTCCTAATTTTATGATGTCATTTATAAGCATTGATTCGACTTTATTATTTATTGTAATTGAATTTGCTAAAATTTCTGTTACTTCTACATTTCTTGAAGCTATTATTCCATTTCCATAGTCAACAGTGATTATTGCTGTACCTGGTGCTATAGCAGTTACAACACCATTTTCATCTACTGTTGCGATATCTTCATTATTTGATTTCCATGTAGCTGTTGGTATTATAGTTGCATTTTCTGGATTAAGAATAACATTTAGTTTTCCTGTTTGTTTTCTAACTAATTCTAGAGTTTGAGCTTGATTTTCTATTGTAACACTTTTTAATTCTGTATCAACTATAATTGAGCAAGTATCTGTTTTTCCATCTAATGTAGCAGTAATTATAACTGTACCTGGAGCTACTGCTGTTACAAGTCCATTTTCATCTACTGTGGCAATATCATCATTTCCTGATGTCCATTGTACATCATCTATTGAAGGGTCAGCATCTGTTGGATTTTTGCTTACAGTTAACTGTACTGTCTTTTTAGTTCCATTTGCAATTAAGTTTTCATTTTTTGAGCTTAAAGAAATTGATTCTAATGCACATGTAACAGTAACTTCACATTTAGCAGTTAATCCAGAAAGAGTAGATGCTGTAATTGTTGTAGTACCTGGTGCAATTGCAGTTATATTTCCATTTTGGTCAACTGTTGCAATATTTTCTTTACTTGATTCCCAAGTAATAGTTGTATCTTCTGTTGTGTTTTCAGGTAATATTGTAGCTATTAATGTTTCGTTCTGACCTTTTTCTATTGAAGTTTTATTTTTGTTTAATGTTAATGTGTCGATTTTTACTGTTGGAACTGTTACTGTAATCGTATCAGTAATTCCATTTACAGTTTTAGCTGCAATGTTTGCTGTTCCAGGAGCAATAGCTTTTACTATTGTATTTCCTTGGTCGTCTTGTGTAACTGTAGCAACAGAGGTATTATCTGATGTCCATTCTAAAGCTTTTGACTCTACAAAGTCATCAGGATTAAAACTAACATTTAATGCTTCTGTTTGACCTTTATATAATGTAAGGTCTCCATTGTCTATAGTTATACTTTCTATATGTGCTTGTACTGTAATATCACATACTGCTTCAAATGTTTGTTGAGTAGAATTTGTTTTCATTGTAACTATAATTTGAGTTGTTCCTGCATTAACTCCAGTTACTGTTCCATTTGAGTCAACAGTTGCAATATCTTTATTTGAAGATTTAAATGTTATACTTGCAGTTTCATCTGCTTGTGTTGGAATTGTTGTAACTTCAATATTTGCTGTTTTTGATTTATCTAAAGTGATTGAATTAGTATTTAATGTCATTCCAGTATAAGGTTGATTTACTGTTACTTCACATTTTGCAGTTTTACCACTTTTAGAAGCTGTGGCTGTAATTGTAGTTGTTCCTTTTGAAACTGCTGTTATTTTTCCATTTGAATTAACTGTTGCCACATTTGGATTACTAGATTCCCATGAAATAGTTCCTTGCTCAGAACCTTCTGGAATATATGAAACAGATAATGTATCTGTATTTCCTACCCATAAAGTAGAAGATGTTTTATTTAATGAAATAGACTCTTCTGGATTTACTGTTATTGTATATGTTTTAGAAAAATTACCTAAACTTGCTGTTAATGTAGCAGTTCCAGCTGATATACCTTTTACTGTTCCATTTGCATTTACAGTAAAGATAGCAGGATCTGAAGATGTCCATTTTACATCTGATAATTGAATTGGTGTTTGTTGTAGTGACCAACCATTATTAGTAATTTTAACTTGTGTAGGTGAAATTGTTTCTCCTATATCAATTGAATTTGAAGTATTTAAACCAGTAATTGATAATGTTACTGGGCAAGTTGTTGGTGAAACTGTTATAGTATCAGTACTTTGAGCTGTTCCAGTATATGTAGCGATTTCAGTAGCGTTTTGTTGAGAGAAAACTTGTACCCACCATGTTTGACCAGAAGAAGTAGTATAACTTCCAATTCCTATTGAATTAAAAGTTGAATTTAAGATAGCTTCTCTGTGACCATCTGTTGAAGTCATCCACTGATTCATTGCACCTTCTGCATTAGGACTTCCAGCAGCAATGTTCTCGCCATTAACAAATATACCTGAAGAAGTATGTCCAGGACCAATTGCAGATGTGCCATCAGGTCTAGTATGGCTAAAGTATATTGCTATTTCAGCAGCTCTTAACATTGCATAATCACATAAACTTTTATCTAATGATAAAGGACTTGCACCTACGGCTTGACGTTCTTGATTGGATAAAGTAAGTACTTCATTAGCTTTATCATAATTCTTAGTACCATTAATTGTTACTGTAAAATTTTCAACTGCAAGAGATGTAGGCACTGAGATTAAAGTTGATAGGATTACAAAAATTAATAATATTGCTATGATGTTATTTAATAATTTTTTTGTATTCATAAAAGAACCCCCTTATTTAAATTTTTTTATATACTAAATATATACTGTTTTGTTTAATTAGTCAATAGATTTTGAAAAAGCTATACTGGAATTTTCTATATTTTCCTTAATTTTGCAACAAAAAAGCCTTCATATAAATCAGATGGGCAAATACATAAAGTACCATCTATATTAACAGGTAAAATGTCTATATTTGAAAACTGGCTTAAATCAATAGGGACAATTTCAACTTTGTTTGAATTTATAAAATATTGTAAAATTTCTTCATTTTCTTTAGACAATATTGAACATGTGGAATATACCATTTCATGTCCAGGTCTTAAAAGATTTATAGCTTTTTTCAATAAGTTAAATTGAATTTTTGTAGACCTATTTACTAAATCTTCTGTAAAATATTTTTCTAATTTACTATCATTAATATTAATTGTTCCACTTCCACTACAAGGAGCATCTAATAAGATTTTATCAAAAGAAAGGAAATCATCTAAAGTCCTAGAATCTTTTACCATAACATTTATCCTGTTGGCGGATTGAAGATTAATATTGTATTTTAATCTTTCAGCTCTAATCTTATTTTTCTCACAAGCGGTGATAAAAGCCTTGTTAGAAGAAAGTGCTAACATTTGAGTGGCTTTACCTCCGGGAGCAGAGGCCATGTCCAAAATATTTTCATTTTCTTTGGGTGACAATATAATAGGTGGAATCATAGAAGATAAACTTTGTAAGTAAATTTCACCATTTTTATAGATTTCTAAATTTTTAATTTGATCTATCGAAATGCCTTCCATTATTAAAGCATCTGTATACCATGATACTTCTTTATATTTAAACCCTAAATTGTTAAAAAAGTTTTTTATATAATCTATGTTTGTTTTTAATGTATTAGCTCTTAAGGTTATAGGTCTTTTTTGAGAATAACCTTTGATTATTTTATTAGTCATATTTTCTCCATATTGATTTATTAACATGTTATACAAAAATTCGGGAATATTATTTTTCATAGTTATTTTTTACGATGATATATCGTAACTCCTTCCTTTATAGATTTTAGTATATGATACTATAAAGAAGGGAAAAATGCAAAAAATTGACAAAAACTATTGAATTTTTAAAGATTATTATCAGAATATATCAGAATTCTAAAAAGCAATAAATCTAAAAATAAATTATCATAAGAATATAAAAATATGAGAATTTTGTCAAAAAATTTGACAAAAAAATTTTAATATTGGTAAAAACAGTTGATATTTTTTATAATTTAATATAAAATCTATAAAGACTAACGATAAGGAGGATATGAATGATTACTTTAGAAGATGTTAGAAAGAACGAAGAGGTTGAGGCTTTAATAAAAGGTGCACAAAAACAATTGGACGGGCTTCGGTTATACAGAACACAGTCATAGACATATTTCCATTGTTTCAAAAAGAGCAGGAGATATTTTGCAGAAATTGGGATATCCAGAAAGAACAATTGAATTAGCCAAAATAGCAGGATATTTACATGATATTGGAAATTGTGTCAATCGTGTAGACCATGCACATAGTGGAGCCATTATGGCATTTAACATTTTAAAAGATATGGGAATGCCAGTACAAGAGAGGGCAGAAATCATGATGGCAATAGGAAATCATGATGAAAAAACAGGTACAGCAGTAAGTGACATATCGGCAGCACTAATATTAGCAGATAAATCTGATGTGCACAGAGATAGAGTTACAAACCAAAACTTATCAACATTTGATATTCATGATAGAGTTAATTATGCTGTAACAAAGGCAAATTTGGAACTGAATACAGATGAAAGAAAAGTAATTCTAAATTTAACGATAGATACTCAATTATGTCCGGTATTAGATTATTTTGAGATATTCATGGATAGGACAATGATGAGCAAATATGCAGCAAAATATTTAAAAATATGGTTTGAATTAGTAATAAATAATACAAAATTATTATAATAGTTAGGTTATCAAAAATTATGTGATAATAATAAAAATATTATAAAAAATTGTAAGCTTCACAATACCAAGAAAAAATACATTAAATATCATATTTTCAGGGGGCCTACTATTATATATGAGACAGAAAAGAAAGTGATGTACACTTTTCAGAAATATAAATATGTTAAAAAAATATTATATATAAATTTATTATAGAAAAAAGAGATAGAAAGGAAAGAGAACAATGAAAAAAATAAAGATATTTACAATAATAGTACTAGTAATATTAATAACTATGGTTTCTTTTTTTGGAGTATATGTACATGTACAAAACAGAATGGAAAATAAAGTTAAAGAATATGAATTAGATATGGATTTAGAAGGAGCTAGATATGCTAGATTATCAGTAAACACAGAAAGTACAGATGTTATAAAAGATGCTGATGGAAATGAAGTAGAAACAGAGGAAGAATTAACTGATGAGCAATTAGCTGAAAAAGGATATACAAAAGAAAGTGTACCTAATAATAGTCAAGAAAGTTTAACAGCAGAAAATTACCAAAAATCAAAAGAAATAGTAGAAGAGAGATTAAAATCTCAAGGAGTAGGAGAGTATGAAATATCTTTAGATAATGAAACAGGGGATATTTTAGTACAAATACCAGAAAATGACTCAACAGATAACTTAGTAAGTAATATGAATACAGTAGGAAAGTTTGAAATAATAGATGCAGATACAAAAGAAGTATTAATGAATAATGGAGATATAAAAGCAGTAAATGTAATGTATGGATCAGATTCATCTGCTGGTGGAACAATGGTATATCTAAACATCGAATTTAATAAAGAAGGAAAAGAAAAATTAAAAAATATAAGCAATACTTATGTAGAGTCTGATGATACATCAACAGATAATACAACATCAAAAAATACAACAACTGATGCAAATACAACAAATAATGAATCAACAGAAAATACTACAACAAATACAGAGACAGAAAATACAACTGATAATACAACCACAAATGAGACTACAGAAGGAACAACAGAAAATACAGAAGAATCAAAAGAAAGTACTAAAAAAGAAATAATTATGAAGGTTGATGACCAAGAAATAATGACAACAACATTTGATGAACCAATAGAAAATGGACAATTACAATTATCAATAGGAAGTGCCTCAACAGATACATCTACTATACAAGAAAATATCAGACAAGCTACACAAATGGCAAGTGTATTAGATTCAGGGAACCTACCATTACAATATGATTTAAAATCAAATGAATATGTGTTATCAGATATAACAAATACAGAAATCGAATATATGGCATTAGCAGTTGGAGTTGTTTTATTAATTGGATTTATAGTATTAATAATAAGATTTAAATTAAATGGATTCCTATCAGCAATAGCTTTTATAGGATTAATAAGTTTATACTTATTAGTTATTAGATATACAAATGTAAGTGTTTCATTACAAGGAATAGTAGGAATAATAGTAACAATTTTATTAAATTACATTTTTATAAGCAAAATATTATCAAAAATTAAAAATAGTGATGATACTAAAAAATTAGAAAATGTAAAACAAGGAGTTAAAGAAGGATATAAAGAATTCTTCATAAAAATTGTACCAATATGTATATCAATAATAGCACTTTGTTTCGCAAGTTGGACAACAATTAGTAGTTTTGGAATGGTAATGTTCTGGGGAATTGTTTTAATGGCATTATATAATTATTTAATTACAGTAACTATATTAAAATTAAAAGCAGAAAAATAGGAGGTATTTACAGATGAAACAATTAATAAAAAGTAAACAACTAAAAATTGTATTAATTGTATTAATAATAATAGCAGGAATTGCGATGATTGCTGTAAAAGGATTTAATTTTGATTTAAAATATCAAGATACTCAAAGAGTAGAATTGTACTTAGAAACAGAATTTAATATATCAGATATAAAACAAATAACAAATGAAGTATTTGGAAATCAAAGAGTCATGATACAAAAAGTAGAAGTATTTGAAGATTCAGTTTCAATTACAACTACATCAATATCAGATGAACAAAAAAATAATTTGATAACAAAAGTAAATGAAAAATATGGAACAGAACTAAAAGCAGAAGATATACAAATAGAAGATATAGCACATACAAGAGGAAGAGATATCATAAAACCATATATAATTCCTTTTGCAATAGCAGTAATTGCTACATTAGTTTATATTGGAATAAGATATTATAAATTAAATACTGTAAAAGTTGTTTTAAAAAGTATAGGAATATTGATGTTATCTCAAGTATTATTGTTTAGCATTATAGCTATAACAAGAATACCAATAGGAAGATTAACAATTCCAATGGTAATTTTAGTGTATTTATTAACTTTATTTGGAATGACAAGTAGATACGAGAAAAACTTAGCGAACAGAAAAAAAGAAGAAGTGGAACATTAGGGACGTGTCAAAATGGACAAAAAATGGTCAAAAGGGACAGGTCCAATGTCCAGTGGTTAAGGTTTAAGGCTATATGCCCCAATATATAATATAAAATCATTCACAATTTTGTATAAGCTAAATTTTCAAAGAAATTCTAAAAGAACAAAATGTGCTCTTGCACTCAGACCCTCTCTTATCGAGAGTACCGTGCATATCCCACTTTTTGTTCTTTAAGAATTTCTAATTCAAATTTAGATACGCAAAATCGCTCATTTTTTTATATTATATATTGGGGCATATAGCCTTAAACCTTAACCACTGGACATTGGACCTGTCCCTTTTGACCATTTTTTGTCCATTTTGACACGTCCCTAATGTTCCATTTCAACTACTGTTACTCCCATTTCACCTTCACCAAAGGTTCCAAGTCTAAATGATTTTACATGAGGATTCGTTTTTAAAAATTTATGAATACCATCTTTCAATTTTCCAGTGCCTTTTCCGTGAATAATTCTTACAGTTTCTAATTTTGCTAAAGAACAGTCATCTAAAAATTTATCAATTACAAAATTTGCATCTTCAACATTCATTCCGATTACATTTATTTCTGGTTTAACATTTATACTTTTAGAAAATTTTGAAAAAGAATTGTTAGAGACAGAAGATGATATTGATTTTGTTGATTTTCTAGATTTGTTAGAAGAGTTAGATTTTTTTATTTCTTGCAATAAGTCAATTTTTATATTCATTTTTATACTACCAATTTGTACTTGAACTTCATTATTTCTAGAAATGTTTGAAACAACAATTCCATTTTGATTTAGTGAAGTTACAAAAACTTCTTTTCCAGGTTTAATTTCATCTTTATTAATAGAATTATTTTTTTCCGTATTTTCAGAAGGGATATTTTCAAGTTTTATATTTCCGATTTTATCATTTAAAGAGTTTCTTATAGAATTTATATTTTTAGAATTACTCATATCTGACAATTTTTTTATAATCTCATTTGCGTCTTCTTTAGCTTCTAATAATATATTTCTAGCCTTAATTTTAGCATTATTAATAATTTCTTTTTCTTGTTTTTCTTTTTCAAGATTTTCCTTTTGTAATTTTTCTTTTAACAAAGAAATTTCTTGGGATTTTTTCGATATTTTTTCTTTTTCCTTTTCAATAGAAAGTTTGTCATAATATATATTTTTTAGAACTTCTTCAAATTCGATATCATTTGAAGACATTAAATTTTTAGCCTTTTCAATAATATGATTATTTAATCCCAATTTTTTGCTAATTTCAAAAGCATTACTTTTTCCAGGAACACCAATTAGTAATTTATATGTTGGTGATAATGTTTCAACATCAAATTCTACAGAAGCATTTTCAAAACCAGAAGTAACTAGAGCATATTTTTTTAACTCTTGATAATGTGTAGTTGCAATTGTAAGTGCACCTGTATTTTTGAAGTAATCTAATATTGATATAGCAAGATTAGCACCTTCTAATGGGTCAGTACCAGAACCTAATTCATCAACCAAAATTAAAGAATTTTCATTTGCATTTTTGGTAATATCTACAATATTTGTCATATGTGAAGAAAAAGTACTTAATGAATCAGCAATACTTTGGTCATCACCTATATCAGCAAAAATATTTTCAAATACAAATATACTAGATTTTTCATCAGCAGGAATATTTAATCCACTACAAGCCATACAAGTAAGTAAACCAACTGTTTTTAAAGTAACAGTTTTTCCGCCAGTATTTGGACCTGTAATTAATAAAGTAGAAAAATTTTTGCCAAGTTCAATAGAAATAGGTACAACATTAGAACTGTCAATTAAAGGGTGTCTGGCATTTATTAAAAAAATTTCTTTTTCAGAATTAATTTTGGGAGTAATACCTGCTATAGATTTAGAATATTTGGCTTTTGCAAAAATGAAATCTAAAGAGCCAATTATTTCTAAATCTGTTTTTAATTCTTCTATATATGGATAAAATAGAGAAGTTAGTTTTTGTAATATTTTTTCAATTTCAACTTCTTCTTCTAATCGTAATTGATTAATTTCATTATTTAGCTCAAAAATTGATATAGGTTCTATAAATAATGTAGAGCCAGCATTAGAAACATCATGTACAAAACCTTTTACCTGACTTCTGTATTCTTCTTTTATTGGAATTACAAATCTATCATTTCTTATTGTGACAACATTTTCTTGAATATATTTAGAAAAGTTAGAAGAATGAATCATGGAATTTAGTTTAGCACGAATATCTTGCTCTAAAGTCCTTATCTTTTTTCTTATTTTTTGCAATTCTGCAGAAGCTCTATCATCAATAGTATTTTCATCGATGATAGAAGTAGAAATTGTTTTTGTGACACCTTCATTAGTATATAGATTAGAAAAAAGTTCTTCTAAAATAGGGAATTCTTCTTTATTTATATAGTCTTTATTAAAATATTTTTTTAAATCCATAGCACATAATAAAATATTATTTAGGTCTAGTAAGCCTTTTGGACTTAAACTTTGAGAACTTTCTAAATTTATTAAATATTTTTTGATATCTTGAATATCACCAAAAGAAGGTGTTGAATTTTTATAAATTAATCTAACAGTTTCTTCTGTTTCTGCTAATTTTTGCTTTACGATATGTTTGTCATTATTTATTCTTAAATTTAAAGCTGATTGTTTTCCTAAATATGTAGAGCAAAAATTACTTAATTGTTTTAAAACTTTATCAAATTCTAGTTTTTCTAAATAGCTATTATTCATTTTTTTATTTCCTTTCTAAAACTAAGATATAATAATTATACAAGCATTGTGAATGATAGTCAATCTAAGAAAAAATATTATAATTACAATGATTCTATTGCATATTATTTTTTAAACCATTATTGAGTAACGAAAAATTTACAAAAAAATATGGAAAATATTGTAATTATTATAAATATATTATATAATTACGTCAAAATAAGTTTTTGCATAAAGAAATACTTCAAAATAAAGGAAAGTGAGGTGAAAAATTTACTAAAAACAAAAGAAAAAAGTTAAAATTATTATAAATCATAAGGTTTTCTAATTTGTACAAGTTTATAGGATCTTGAAAAAACCTAAATTTATTTACTAAGGATAGTAGTAAAAAACTATATCTTAAGAGAAAGAGGAAAAAATATGAGTGAAACAAAGAACGAAAAAAAATTAATAATATTTGATGTGGACGGAACAATATGGGACAGTGAAAAAGATGTATTTTTATCATTTAACCATACTTTAAAGGAAAATGCTAATATGGAAATAAGCAAAGAGCAATTCCAAGAATTAGCAGGACTTCATTTAGGAGAAATGTTTAGAAAAGTTTTACCAGAAGAGGAAAAAGGAAAGGCAGAGGAGTATGAAAAAAAATACAAAAAATATTATATTGATGAGGGACACTATGTTGATGCAACAACACTTTTTGAAAATGTTAAAGAGACAATAGAAAATTTTAAATCTCAAGGTTTTCGTATGGCTGTAGCTTCTAGTAAGCCAAAAAGAATTTTAGACAAAATGGTAGAACATTTTGGATTAAATGAATTTGAATTGGTTTTAGGAACAGAAGAAAGTAATTTTAAACATAAGCCAGATCCAGAAATTTTAAATTATATTATGAACGAACTAAATATCCCAAAAGAAGAAACTGTTATTGTAGGTGATAGTAAAACAGATATAGTAGCAGGAAAGAATGCAGGTATAGACACAATTGCAGTAACATATGGCTATGACAAACCTGAAAACTTAAGAAATTTAAATCCAACATATATTGTGGATGATTTTAAAAGTTTAGAAAAAGTCATAAAATATAAAAATAATGAATAAAATGAAAGGGAAAGATAATGGAAGATTTGGACAAGAAATATCACTTAGTTGCATTTTCATTTCCTTGTGTAGATCAATATTATATTAAGGATAAGGATGGAAATGTAATACCACAAAAGATGACAGGGGGAATATCTTGTTTAAATGTTTTATATAATATTGCATTATTAAAGGATGACATTTCTTCATATATTATAGGTGCAGTAGGAAATGACAGAAATGGGGAAAAAGCATTAGAATCCTTAAGAAATGTAGGAGTAAACACAGATTATGTACAAAAGCAAAACAGAAATACAAATGTATTTCACATTATTATTCCAGAAAAAATAACAGAAGATGACAGTGTAGAAATTAGTGAAGTATCGCCTTTGACGGGAATTAATACATATAATTTACCACAAGATTTTAGAAGTGAACTACCAGAAGAACTAAAAGGAGAAAGAATTATTTTATGTGTAAGTAATTTTGAAAAAGGAACAGTAGACTTTATAAGACAAGCAAAAAAACAATGTGCAGATTGTGTTATTAATTTAGATGTCACAAAAGAAGGGATTTTTAAAAATTTTTCTAAAGAATACATAGAAGAAGTTTTAAAACAAGCAAATATAGTACAAATAAATGGAAAAACATTTGAAGCATTATGCAGTAAATTAGATTTGGAAGAGGATAGACAAACAGAGGAAAGTGAGAATAAGTTGGAGGTTTTAACAGAAGAAGATGAGGTAGAACAACAAAATAATGAAAGCATCCTAAAAAAAGCTAGTTCAAAAGAAGATACAGATAAACAAAACAAAGAAAATATTTTCAAGAAAATTAGTTTAAAAGAAGAAAATCAAAAAGATAATAAATTTTTTGAAAAATTTGATTTTGATTTATTAACAATAACAAAAGGAAGTAAGGGAGCGACATTTTTATATAAAGAAGAAGGAAAAACAAGAAAATTAGATATGCAAGCTCCAATGGTATATGATATGAAAGACCCAACAGGAGCAGGAGATGCATTTAATTCAATCATGACAATGTTTTATCATGATAAAATCTTAGAAGGTAATAGAAAAATAGACGAAAAATTTTTAAAAAGGTCATTTAATACAGCTAATAAATTTGTAGGACTTGTAGTAAATCAAATTGGAGCAAGGATAGAAAGGCGAGAAAGAACACCTAAAAAAGAACCAAGACAACATGAAAAATAAAAATATCGCATACAATTCTACAGAATTAAAATTTGAAGAAGAAAACTTAATAGTTTCTAATATTTATCGTAAAGGAGAAAAAAATGGATTTATCTATACCTTATAATGGTGATTTAAATTTTTTACAAATTCTAAAAGAAAGGAAAAAATATAATATAAAAACTGTATATGGTAAAAGAGCACAAGATGTTATAGGTGGAGGAAGAGCAAGATATGATATAACAGGATATGATGAAGAAAATCTAAAAAAAGCGATTAAAATAACAAAAGAAATGGGAGCACAATTTAATTACTTATTTAATGCACCATGTTCAGCAAATTCAGAATTCGAAAAAGAAAAAGAAATAGTCAATCAGATAGAAGAATTAGTAACTGAATATAAAATCGATATGGTTACCATTGCAAACCCATTTTTATTAAAAATAGTAAAAAAACATTTTCCAAATTTAAAAGTAAGTGTATCAACAATAGCAAGAGTTGATAGTTTAGAAAAAGTATTAGAATATGAAAAAGCAGGAGCAGATGAAATAACTTTAGATTATAATATTTATAGAAATTTTCCAGAATTAAAGAGAATTAAACAAAACAGTTCAATAAATTTTCAATTAATTGCAAATGATGGATATCTATTTAATTGCCCTTGGGCGATATATCATTTTCAATTAGAAGGACATGACTCACAACTAGAATATAATAATATGTTAAGATATTTTAGCTATTGCAGATTTAATTGTAAGCAAAAATCAGCAAAAGACCCAAGTGAACTTATAAGAGGAATGTGGATAAGACCAGAAGATGCTAAATACTATGAAGAGATAGGTTATAGAAAATTAAAAATAATAGATAGACTAAAAGAAACATCATGGCTTTTAAATGTAGTTGATGCATATAATGATGGAAAATATGACGGGAATTTAAGTGATATATTATGTTCTTTTGACACATTTGAAAAAGAAGAAACAAAAACACCTGTTATTAAAAAAGATGACATATGTGAAGAAAAAATACAAAATTTAAGAAATTATTGGGATTTAAAACCATATATAGATAATAAAAAATTGAATGAATTAAACTTTATAGATTTCTTTAGGAAAAGTAAAACAGATTGTAGAAATATAAAATGTAGTGATTGCAGATACTGTGAAAAAATTGCAAGACAAGTAGTACATGTAAATACAGAAAATGCCAATAATGTTGTGAATAATTTAGATATCATAAAAGACACAATGGCAGATTTACTTAAACAAAATAAAGAGAAAATAAATGCTTAAAAATAAAATTTAAGGTAGGTTTATAAAAAGTTAAATATTAATTTAAGGATGTTTATAATATTTTGGAATGTAAATTATGTATGGGATTAGTTAAAAAATATTTGCTAAATTATAAGTTAGCATATTTTCAAAAAATAAATTTAGAAAGGTGAAAAAATGAATTATTTTTTAGATTTAATACCATCAAAGACATTTATAGAAGAGTTAAGTAAATATAATAACCAAAATAATATAATTCTTAATATTTATATAAAACAATTACCTTCTATGAATATAAATAAATTTTTATATATTGATATAAAAGATTATGAAAAAATCATAAGAGAGTTAAGAAAAAATAATTTTAAAATTAATATTGTTTTTGATACTTTCTGTTTAGGAAATAAAGAATTTAGTATCCAAGGTAGAGAAATATTAGAAACACTAGATAAAGTAATGAAAGAAAAACTAGAATTTGTCACAATAACAAATAATTTTTATTATAGATATATAAAAACACATTATAAAAATGTAAAATTAATATGTTCTGAATATACTGAAATAAATAATGTACAAAAAATAAGTAGATATTTAGAAGATTTAGAAAGTTCAGGAGTAAAATTAGATACTTTATTATTAAAAGACAGGAAACAAATGAAATATATTTCTTCAAAATTTGATAAAAGTAATATATATATAAATATAAATAAAAGGGGTTATAAAAATAATATATATAAAGATACATTAAATAATAATATAGCACATTATATTCAAAAAGGAGAATGGGAAAATATCGAAAATTTATTAGAACAGTATAAAGAAGAATGTGATAAACAGGGAAAACAAATAGTTGAGCTGGAACAAGAAGATATTGATTATTTAATAGGACTAGGATTTAATAACTTATGGTACTATGACACGGAAAATAATCCAGATAAGTATTTACAAGATATACAAAATTTTTTGAATGTTGAAACATTACAAATAGCATAAAGTAATCTTTATGCTATTTATAATGTTGGGTTATTAAAGTGAATTATAAATTATTTAAATATTCAATATATTCTTCTAAACACAAATCATGTTCTTTTATATAAGTAGCATTTTCTATACCTACATATCTATAATGCCAAGGTTCATAATTAATCATTGTTATATCTTTTTTATCAGTAGGATATCTTAAAATAAATCCATATTTATAAGAATTTTCCATTAACCATTTTTGTTCAGCAGTTTCCTCTTGCTGTTCATCCAATTTCTGATAATTTTTTGAAACAATATCAACAGCAAGACCAGTTTCATGTTCACTAGTTCCTGGTATAGTCACCCAGTAAGAAGCCAATTCTTCTGCTTCTGAATTAGAATATCCAAAATCAGTATATTGTTTTACCTTGTTATTAAATAATTGTGTTTGCTTAGAGTTTGTCCTATAACTTGAACAAATAACAGGAGACAAACCTTGATTTCTTGCATCAGATAACATTTGTTTTAAACTACTTGCTATTCTTTTGTCTACCTTATGATTTTTTTCTACAGTTTCTAATTCTACATCAAAGTTTTCTGGAATCTTATTATTTTTGTTTACTAGTAATAATTGCCAACTATTAGGGTTAGTACTTTGTGCCAAGTCTATTATATTAGGCGTTTTTGATATAGAAGTTAATACATCTGTTAGTAAATATCCTTCAAAAGAATTAAAAGAAACTTTACACCAATTTTCATTAGGTAAATCAAGTAGCTTAACTTCTTGATATTTAGATATTTCAGCAACACTTTCGGAAGTTTCAGAAGGCTCTTTTCTTAAAGTTGATGCTGTAGTTAAGTAAACAGAGTCACCGATATGTATATTTAAATTAGCTAGAAAATCAGATGTTCCTATACTTAGTATTTCTGGAGTAGGTTCTGATAATATTTCTTTAGATAAAATAATTTCTTCTATAAATTCACCATTTTCATAAGTTTTTACTAATGAGACATTTTCTTTTCCTGGAAGTCCCTGTTGTTGTATAACCTGCTCGCCTCGAGGAAGAGTAGAATTAGATTGAGATTGAGTTTCATAGTCAATTTCTCTTTCTTCAGATACTTGTTCTTTTACCTTTTCAAAATTAGAATTTTCAGCAATTATTTTTTGCATATTAAAAGCTTGTCTATTTAATTCAACATTAGCAGGAATAGATGCTGTTTCTAAAGTTTCTTCAGAATTATCAGTAGCTAATTCAGTTTCCACAGAAAATACATTCTTAGGAAATATTGCAATTATAATTAATAGTAAAACTGCAAAAAAGATAACTATATTAGAAAGATTTATTGTTTTTTTAGTATAAAATCTATTATTTTCAGCGTGAAATAAAATTTTAGATTTAGATTTATTTTTTGAACATGTAGAATGATGTACCTGATTTGCTTGAGAATATCTGATTTCTTGTAATTCTTTAAATACATCTGATAAATTTCTGTCTGTCTGATTTGTAAAAGCATGATTATTAACAGATGGTTCTCTTTTTTCTGACATTTTTATTTATCCTCACTTTCTGAGTCATCATCTGAATCTTTTTTCTCCTTAGGAATTACAATATTTTTAGGCTTTTTATTATCTGTATTTTGAGGTTTTAAAGGACTAATATGATTACGTACAGGAGATATTTCTAAATCACTATCATCACCTGAAACTATTTCTATTTTTTTATTTTCACTCATAATTAACTCCCCCTTATCAGTTTTTATTTATAGTATCATATAAAATTTAAAAGTGCAAGATGATGATTTTTTTAGTTTCAGATATCCCCAAGCTACAGATTGTCAAAAATGATGCTATAGGGGGCAATATATAATATAAAATCATTCACAATTTTGTATAAGCTAAATTTTCAAAGAAATTCTAAAAGAAAAAAGTGTGCTCTTGCACTCAGACCCTCTCTTATCGAGAGTACCGTGCATATCCCACATTTTTTTCTTTAAGAATTTCTAATTCAAATTTAGATACGCAAAATCGTTCATTTTTTTATATTATATATTGCCCCCTATAGCATCATTTTTGACAATCTGTAGCTTGGGGATATCCGAAACTGAAAAAATCATCTGTAAGTTAAACTTGACATATTGGGCTTTTTCTGACATAATATATAATAAATTTAAGAGTGAAAAGTAGGAGAGTAAATGGAAATAGAAAAAACAAAATCAATTATAGAAGCAATATTATTTTCAGCAGGAAGAATAGTCAAAATAAATGAGCTAATATTAGTATTAGAGAAAAATGAAGAAGAAATAAATACAATAATAAAAAATATGCAACAAGAATACAAGGCTGAAAATAGAGGAATAGAAATTATCAAAGTAGAAGATGGGTATCAATTAGCTACCAAAAAAGAATTATATGAGTACATATATCCAATTTTAGATAAAAGATCTAAGCCGAATTTGTCTACAGCTGCATTAGAAACATTATCAATAATTGCATATAATCCACGAGTTACAAGAGCAGAGATTGAGGCTATAAGAGGTGTATCAGCAGATGCTTGTGTATATAAATTATTGGAGTATGGATTGGTAGAAGAGGCTGGAAAAACAGATTTACCAGGAAAGCCAATGTCATATAAAACTACAGACGAATTTTTAAAAATGTTTGGATATACATCATTAAAAGATTTACCAGAATTGCCAAGATATAAATTGGATAGTAATCAACAAATAGTTATTGATGAGTTAGTAGAAAATAACGATGTAGATGATAAACAAAATGCAGAAAACATAAAGATGAGTAGTAATAGAAATGAAGAAGAAATAAAGGCAAAGAGTATTAAAAATGAAGAATACAAAAATACAAATAACGAAAAAGATGAAATTAAAGAAGATATAATTGCAAAAAACGAACAAGATAAAAATAACATAAATATACAAAATGAAGATATTATAAAAGAAAATAGTGTAAAGAAAGAAAGTGAAGCTCACCAAAAACCGGAGGCTCCAATGCCCGAAAGGGAAGGGGAAGATGATTTATTTAATAATATATGACTAAAAAGTGAATTACCAAAATTCAGTAAATTCATTTTTATATCATAAAAAAGAAAAGGTTTATGGGTGACACCTTTATAAAAACCTAAATATATAAGTGATAAATATAGTTTTAACTAGTTATATTTATAAAGGAAAGGGATTAAAATGAAAAATGAGAAAGGATTTGTTAAAGATATTACAAATATAGATGAAAATTTTGCACAATGGTATACAGATATTGTATTAAAGGCTGAACTTGCAGATTATACAGATGTGAAAGGATTTATAGCAATAAGACCATATGGATATGCAATATGGGAAAATATACAAAAGTATGCAGATGAAAAATTTAAAGAACATGGAGTAAAAAATATTTCAATGCCAGTATTGATACCAGAAAATTTATTGAACAAAGAAAAAGACCATGTTGAAGGATTTGCACCAGAAGTTGCTTGGGTAACTGTTGGAGGAGAAGAAAAATTAGAAGAAAGGTTATGTGTAAGACCTACTTCTGAAACTATTTTTTCTACAATGTATTCTAAATGGTTGAACTCATGGAGAGATTTACCATTTTTATACAACCAATGGTGCAATGTATTAAGATGGGAAAAGGAAACAAGACCATTTTTACGTTCGAGAGAATTTTTATGGCAAGAAGGTCATACAATACATGAAACAGAAGAGGAAGCAAAGAAATTTACATTAGATATGTTAAATGTATATGCAGAACTTATAGAAAATTTATTAGCAATACCAGTATTAAAAGGACAAAAAACTAAAAAAGAACAATTTGCTGGAGCAGATGCAACTTATACAGTAGAAACATTAATGCATGATGGAAGAGCATTACAAGGAGGAACATCACATTATTTTGGCCAAAACTTTACAAAGCCATTTGAAGTAATGTTCCAAAATAAAGATGGAGAAAAAGAATATGCATATCAAACTTCATGGGGGATAAGTACAAGGTTAATAGGTGCAGTTATCATGGCACATGGAGATAATAGAGGATTAAAATTACCACCAAAAGTTGCACCAATTCAAGTTGTGATTATACCAATTGCTCAACAAAAAGAAGGAGTATTAGAAGAAGCAAATAAATTAAACGACAGATTAGGTAAAAAATTCAGAACAAAACTAGATGATAGAGATAATTATTCAGTAGGATACAAATTTAATGACTGGGAAATGAGAGGGGTACCAGTTAGAGTAGAAATGGGACCTAGAGACATTGAAAAAGGAGAAGTGGTTTTAGTAAGAAGAGATAATTCTGAAAAGATTTCTGTTAAGGTAGAAGATATAGAACAAAAACTAGAAGAATTATTGGAAGATATACAAAAATCTATGTATAATGTATGCAAAAAAAGAGTTGAAGAAAAAACAACAGTAGCTTTAAATATGGACGAATTAAAGAAAAATTTAGAAGAAAATCAAGGGTATGTAAAAACAATGTGGTGTGGAAGTCAAGAGTGTGAAGATAAGGTAAAAGAAGAAACAGGAGCACCATCAAGATGTATGCCTTTTGAACAAGAACATTTATCAGATACATGTGTATGCTGTGGAAAACCAGCTACAAAAATGGTAGTATGGGGGAGACAATATTAGTTTAGAAAATAAAAATATTGATACAAATATTTTTGCTAATGGTAAAATATGATTGTAAAAAGAACAAAATTTTAAATTCGAGGATTGACAATAATATTTATAAAATGATAAGAGGATAGCACAGTGTGTTATCCTCTTTAATCAAGTTCATAATTTAATTAATTGTAACGTTTACGCTTATAGATGAACGGTATATTTTGTTTTTTCAACTCCTGAACACAAAAAATTCTTATGTATTCGGGAATATGTTGTTCAAATGATAAATGCAAATCTTTATGTTTTATATAACCTATGCAATCTTTATTTCCATTGACGGAACGCATAACATAATTTCTGTCATTTCCCAATTGAACTAAGAAATAGTATAAAGTATTACTACTTTTTCCCGTTGATATAAGGCTATAAGCGTTTATAGCCCGCCTGCAAATTTGAGCTATTTGCTTGTTATTAAAGTTTTTAACTAAATTAGGCGATACAGTTAACTCAAGCTTGTTGTTAACTGTCACATTACCTAAAGTTAAGTTATTACCTTTTGCAAATGAAAAAGTAATTTGTTGAATAGGAAATCTCATCGTAATTCTCCTTTCTTAGAACAAATCTAGCTTCGCTAGACCTTTTCTCTACTTTTAATATTTGTTACATTAAATTAAGGTCTAGCAAGAAGCGTGTAAGATTTGTTGACGCGAAAAATTGCAAAGCAATTTTTCTGTGCACCTATATTTTTTACTTTATAGGAAATGCAATTTTCTATAAAGTAAAAAAGCATGTTTATGAACTACAATTATTTTATCATAAAATCAAATATAAGTAAACATAATTTGTAAAAATAAGTTATAAAATAAAAATTAATCCAAATGTGATGATAATAAACATAGGATAATAACAAATAAATTAAAATGTATAACAGAAGGATTAGTATATGTAGCAGATACTAAAAATATGACAGATGGAGATAGTTGAGAAAATGCTATATTACACAATTTTAATGAAGAAAATGTAAAAGAATACTTGAAAAGTATTCTTTTTTGGTATAGAATAAGAAAGGTCAAGGAAGACTAAAAAATAAAAGTCAATGACTTTTAAATATAAAGGAGGAATTTTTATGTCAGTAAAATTAGGAATTAATGGTTTTGGAAGAATTGGAAAATTATCATTCCAAGCAGCATTAGCAAAAGAAGGAGTAGAGGTAGTAGCAATAAACGACCCATTCATCTCAGCAGACTATATGGCATATATGACAAAATTTGACACAGTACATGGAAGATTTAATGGAACAATAGAAGAAAAAGATGGAAATCTAGAAGTAAATGGAAAAGAAATAAAAGTATATAATGAAATGGATCCACACAACATCCCATGGGGAGAATTAGGTGTTGAATATGTATTAGAATGTTCAGGAGTATTTACAACAATGGAAAAAGCACAAGCACATATCGACGCAGGCGCAAAACAAGTTGTTATCAGTGCACCATCAAAAGATGCCCCAATGTTTGTTATGGGAGTTAATAATACAGAATATAAACCAGAAATGAACATAGTATCAAATGCATCATGTACAACAAACTGTTTAGCACCACTTGCTAAAGTAATTAATGATAAATTTGGTATTACAGAAGGATTAATGACAACAGTACATGCAACAACAGCAACACAAAAAACAGTTGATGGAGCTTCTAAAAAAGATTGGAGAGGTGGTAGAGCAGCAGCTGCTAATATTATTCCATCTTCAACAGGAGCTGCAAAAGCAGTTGGAAAAGTTATACCATCATTAAATGGAAAATTAACAGGTATGTCATTTAGAGTACCAACAGTTGATGTTTCAGTTGTTGATTTAACATGTAATTTAGCAAAACCAACAACATATGAAGAAATTTGTAAAGCTATGAAAGAAGCTTCTGAAAATGAATTCAAAGGAATCATCGAATATACAGATGAACCAGTTGTATCTTCAGACTTCATTTCAGATCCACATACATCAATCTTTGATGCTTCAGCTGGAATCATGTTAACAGATACATTTGTAAAATTAGTAGCTTGGTATGACAATGAATGGGGATATTCAAACAAATTAGTTGACTTAGCTTGCTATATTGCATCTGTTAAAAACTAAGATTAAAAGGAGAAAATTTAGGTTAATCCTTAATTTTCTCTTTATATATTAGGAAAGCCATACGGATTTTCTAATATATAGAATATATTGCATACAATTTTATTGATGTAAAATTGGCGTGCGAACAATGACGCGGGCTTTGAAATGTTATTAACAGAAAAAATGTTTAAGAAAGCCCGCTATTGTTCTTGTATAGGAAAAATCAAGTTTTTCCTATACAAGAACGTCGCTTCGCTCTAGTGATTGCGATAAAAAATAAGGGAAAGGAAGATTGGTTATGAATAAAAAGACTGTAAAAGATATTGATTTAAAAGGAAAAAAAGTATTTGTTAGATGTGATTTTAATGTACCAATGGACGAAAATCAAAATATAACAGACAATACAAGAATTGTAGCAGCATTACCAACTATCAAATATTTATTAGAACAAAATTGTAAATTAGTATTAGCATCTCATTTAGGAAGACCAAAAGAAGAAGTTAAACCAGAATTTTCATTAAAACCAGTAGCAAAAGAATTGTCAAGATTATTAGGAAAAGAAGTAATTATGGCAAAAGATGTTATTGGAGAAGATGCTATGACAAAAGCAGCTAATTTAAAAGAAGGAGAAATACTATTACTTGAAAATGTAAGATTTCATAGAGAAGAAACTGATAATGACCCAGAATTTGCAAAAAAATTAGCATCAATGGCAGAAGTATATGTAAATGACGCGTTTGGAAGTGCTCATAGAGCACATGCTTCAACAACAGGAATAGCAAATTATTTACCAGCAGTAGCGGGATTTTTGATTGAAAAAGAACTAAAATTCTTAGGAAATGCAGTAAATAATCCAGAAAGACCATTTGTTGCAATATTAGGAGGAGCAAAGGTTTCTGATAAAATAGGTGTTATTGATAACTTACTAGAAAAAGTAGATACATTAATGATTGGTGGAGGAATGGCATATACATTCTTTAAAGCACAAGGATATGAAGTTGGAAATTCAATATGTGAAATGGACAAATTAGACTTGGCCAAAAATGCTATGGAAAAAGCTAAACAAAAAGGTGTTAAGCTAATGCTACCAGTAGATACAAAAGTAGGTAAAGAATATAAACCAGATACAGAAAGTAAAGTAGTAAAATATACAGAAATACCAGCAGATTGGGAAGGTTTTGATATAGGACCAGAAACTATAAAAATGTTTAGTGATGAATTAAAAACAGCTAAAACAGTAGTATGGAATGGACCTTTAGGTTTATTCGAATTTGAACAATTTGCAGTAGGCACAAATTCAATTGCTAAAGTACTATCAGAAATAGATGCAACAACAATAATTGGTGGTGGTGATTCAGCAGCAGCAGTTAAAAAAGCAGGATTAGAAGATAAAATGACACATATTTCAACAGGAGGAGGAGCATCACTTGAATTTTTAGAAGGAAAAAAATTACCAGGAATTGAATGTTTAATGGATAAATAAAGGACTGGTGAATGTCAATGGGGACGGAAGGGATTTTGGGGACGGTCCTTCAATCCCTGTTTTTAAGAAGTATGAACTGCATTTAAAAAATATTTAAAACAGGGATTGAAGGACCGTCCCCAAAATCCCTTTCGTCCCCATTGACACCTCATTCAAGTAAAAGATAATCTGGATAATCATCAACATCAAATTTTTTTACATCATTATCTGTAAGGCTATTATAGGTATATGAATATGTTAATTCAGTAGTTTTTTCAAATTCACCAGAGTAATTTTGAGAATAAGTTTCATGTTTAATAATATTATTATCCTCTAAATCAATATAATAATAATCTTCTATTATTCCGTCATCTTCTCTGGTAAAGCGAACTTTTAGACACTTTTTACCGTTTACATCTTCCTTACCTAAATATTTGTATTCTGTAGCATCGATTTTTGAATTAGCAAAATCTTCATTAGATGTTAAAAAATAAAGATTTTCCAGAGAAGTATCTGGAGTTTCTAAGATACCTTTTTGTTCTAAATCAACATTAATCAATTCCAAAGTCTCAGGGTTATAAAAAGATTCTTGAGAAATTTGGCTTGAAGAAGTAGTTTTATAAATAACATAATAGAAATTATCTTTCATAAAGATTTCTGTATATGTTGATTCATTATCTATATTGCCATCTATAACGACATGCATATTTGATACATTTTTTGGAGAATTTAGAATTTCTTCAACTTCTGATAATGTATAATCTAGTTTTTCATATATAAAATAAACTATGGTAATTAATATCATAATGCATATAACAATAATTATTGCAGTTCTAAGTTTTTGTTTAATAGACATAGTAATTCCTCCTTCTTTGATAATGATATAAATAATATATCATTAGTGAATATATTTTTCAATATGAAAATTCTGTGAAACAATAAAAAATTTCAGTAAATATATTTTATTTTTTTAAAATTCATGTTATAATTAAAAAGAAATTTATAAAAACAGGGAGAGATATATGAATCAAATATTAGTAACAAAAAAATTATATATAACACCTGAATTGAAAAGAAAGAAAAAAATATATAAAGCCAATTTTGTATTATCAATATTTTTCTTAGTAATACTAATATCGATATACATATATGCGGCATATGCAAGAGATAAAGCAGAAGCAGTATCACAAGAAATATTGCAAAATGCTGAAAAGGAACAAGAAGATAGTACAGTGGCAGATAGTGATGTATTGATTGCTGTATTAAATGATACAACAGATGATGGGAGTGAAACACCAGTTGTGCTAGATACAACTAATAAAAATAAAACAAAACAGCAATCACCATCAGGATATACATATGTTATAGATGGAAAAGTAACAATTCCTAAAATAAATGTAGAGTATGCAATACTAGATGGTGAAACAGATTCAGAAGCTGAAACAGAAGAATTGTTAAAGATATCACCTGTAAAATTCCATGGACCAGAAATTAATGAAGTGGGAAACTATTGTATAGTAGGGCATAATTATAGAAATAGTAAATTCTTTAGTAAAGTACCAACTTTAGTAAACGGAGATATAATACAAATAACAGATTCAGTAGGAAATATGGTACAATATCAAGTATATGACAAGTATGTAGTAGATCCAACCGATGTAAGTTGTACATCACAAAATACAGGTGGAAAAAAAGAAATAACATTAATCACATGTACAGATGATAGTAAACAAAGAGTAATTGTAAAAGCCAGAGCAATTTAAAAATAGAACGTTGGGGACGTGTCAAAATGGACAAAAAATGGTCAAAAGGGACAGGTCAATAATGTTGGTAAAAGCTCCAAGCTAATATGGACCAATATATAATATAAAAAAATGAACGATTTTGCGTATCTAAATTTGAATTAGAAATTCTTAAAGAAAAAAATGTGGGATATGCACGGTACTCTCGATAAGAGAGGGTCTGAGTGCAAGAGCACACTTTTTTCTTTTAGAATTTCTTTGAAAATTTAGCTTATACAAAATTGTGAATGATTTTATATTATATATTGGTCCATATTAGCTTGGAGCTTTTACCAACATTATTGACCTGTCCCTTTTGACCATTTTTTGTCCATTTTGACACGTCCCCAACTAAGACTTGTTTTTTTTTCTTTTTCAGTATATAATATAAAACAAATTGAATGTAGGAGATGATAATATGCAAGTAAGTAAAGAAGAAATTTTGCACATTGCAAATTTAGCAAATTTAACATTAGAAGAAAATGAAGTACAGCAATATTTAGAGAATCTTCAAGAAATACTAGATTTTGCCAATATTGTAAATAATGCTAATGTAGATAATTTGGATATTACAATAGGAGCAAATGAAGCAAAAAATGTATTTAGAAAAGACGAAGTAGAGGTATTTAAAGATAATAAAGCATTATTTATGAATGCACCTAGTGAGGAACAGAATATGTTTAAAATACCAAAGGTAATTAATTAAAAGATATAATAAAAATTAATTATTATACAAAAATTATTAAAAAAACTGGGGAATAACGAATGTAAGTGATGAGAGAAAATTATAAAGATTGGAGGATTTTTGCATGGAAATTACTGAATTAACAGTTCATGAGTTACAAGAAAAATTAAAAAATAAAGAATTGACAATAAAAGAAATTACAGAAGCTTATGCCAACAGAATAGATGAAAAAGAAAAAGATGTACAAGCTTTTGTAACAGTATTAACAGATTCTGCAAAAAAGAAAGCGGAAGAGATACAAAATAAAATTGATAGTAGAGAAATAAAAGGAGAATTTGCGGGTATTCCAATAGGAATTAAAGATAATATATGTACAAAAGGTGTAAAAACAACATGTAGTTCAAAAATGTTAGAGAATTTTGTATCACCATATGATGCAACAGTTATGGAAAAGATAAATAATGAAAACATGATTAATCTTGGAAAATTAAATATGGATGAATTTGCTATGGGAGGTTCAACAGAATATTCATATTTTTATCCAACAAAAAATCCATGGAATTTAAATAAAGTACCAGGTGGTTCTTCAGGAGGTAGTGCAGCAGCTGTTGCAAGTAATATGGTGCCATGGGCATTAGGTAGTGATACAGGAGGTTCTATTAGAGAGCCAGCAAGTTTTTGTGGAGTAGTAGGATTAAAACCAACATATGGATTAGTATCAAGATATGGATTAGTTGCTTTTGCATCATCATTAGACCAAATAGGACCAATAACTAAAGATGTTAGAGATTCAGCAATTTTATTAAATATAATTGCAGGGCATGACAAAAAAGATACTACATCAGTTGAATTAGAAAAGAAAGATTATACAAAATGTTTAAAAAATGATGTAAAAGGATTAAAAATAGGAGTTCCAAAAGAATTTTATGCAGAAGGAATAAATGAAGAAGTAAAAGAAACTTTAAATAAAGCAATTGAGAGATATAAAAAATTAGGAGCAGAAATTGAAGAATTTTCATTAGATATTGCAAAATATTCTTTAGCTTCTTACTATATCATTGCTTGTGCCGAGGCAAGTTCAAACTTGGGAAGATTTGATGGAATAAGATATACTTATAGAACAGGAGAATTTAAAAATTTAAAAGAATTATATAAAAAATCAAGAAGTGAAGGATTTGGACCAGAGGTTAAAAGAAGAATCATTCTTGGAACATATGTATTATCATCAGGATATTATGATGCTTATTACAAAAAAGCACAACAAGTACGTACATTGGTTATGAATGAATTTAATAAGGCATTTGAAAAATATGATGTTATATTAGTACCAACATCACCAACAACTGCATTTGATATTGGTTCTAAATCTAATAATCCATTAGAAATGTATTTGGCAGATATATGTACAGTTTCTGTAAATATTGCAGGACTTCCAGGGATATCTATACCATGTGGAGTAGATAAAGAAGGAATGCCAATAGGAATGCAATTAATAGGAAATAAATTCTGTGAAGAAACTATCTTAAATGCAGCTTATACATTTGAGCAAGATTTAAAATTTAGAGAGAATCATAAACCAGAATTCAAGAAGTAATGGAGAATATAAAATATTTTTAAATTTTAGTGATAAAAAATGTATATTGAAATTTTTCATAAATATGATTTCCATTTAGCAGAGTCAGTAGCATGCGGTTTTGAAATGATACTAGACAAAATATATTCAATCATCATTATATTTGAAGGAATTAGTGTTTTAATAGCAAGTAATGTATTAACCTTAAAAAATAGACAGAAAATGAAAAAGGAGGAAATATAAATGGCTAGAGAAGATTATGAAGTAATTATTGGACTAGAAGTGCATGCAGAGCTATCCACAAAAACAAAAATATTTTGTTCATGTCCAACAAAATTTGGATCAGCTCCTAACACACAAACTTGTCCAATATGTATGGCAATGCCAGGAACACTACCAGTGTTAAATGAAAAAGTTGTAGAATATGCTGTAAAAGCAGGTTTGGCAACAAATTGTGAAATATCAAGAAATAGTAAAAATGATAGAAAAAACTATTTTTATCCAGATTTACCAAAAGCATATCAAATATCACAATATGATCAACCTTTATGTGAGAAGGGATATATAGAGATAGAAACAAAAGAAGGAAAAAAGAAGAAAATAGGAATTACAAGAATTCATATAGAAGAAGATGCAGGAAAATTAAATCATGATGAATTTGCAGGAGGAAGTTTAGTTGACTTAAATAGAGCAGGAGTACCTTTAATAGAAATTGTTTCAGAACCAGATTTAAGAAGTAGTGAAGAAGTTGAAAAATATCTTAGAAAATTAAAATCAATATTAGAATATATAGAAGTATCTGATTGTAAAATGCAAGAAGGGTCATTTAGAGCAGATGTTAATGTTTCAGTTAGAAAAAAAGGAGACTCAAAACTAGGAACTCGTACAGAAATGAAAAATATGAACTCTTTTAGAAGTATCACAAGAGCCATTGAATATGAAGTAGATAGACAAATAGACGTAATTGAAGATGGTGGAGAAGTAGAGCAAGAAACTTTAAGATGGGATGATGTATCAGGGAAAACATTTCCAATGAGAGACAAAGAAGATGCACAAGATTATAGATATTTCCCAGATCCAGATTTAGTAGCAATTAAATTATCAGATGAATATATCGAAAATATAAAAAATACTTTGCCAGAATTACCAGAAAGTAGAAAAGAAAGATATTTAAAAGAGTATAAATTATCAGAAAAAGATGCAAATATTATTACATCTTCAAAATATCTATCAGATTTATTTGAAGGAGCAATAAAAGTTTGCAATAACCCAAAAGCAGTAAACAATTGGATTATATCTGATATATCAAGAATTTTAAACGAAACAGAAATGGAACCAATCGAAATTCCATTTGATAGTCAACAATTAGGAAAATTAATTATCTTAATTGACAAAGGAACAATTAGTTCAAGTATTGCAAAAAAAGTATTGGTAGAAATGTTTGAACACCCAAGAGACCCAGAAGATATAATAGATGAAAAAGGATGGGTGCAAATATCAGATGAAAACGCAATAAAAGAAGTAGTATTAAAAGTACTAGATGCAAATCCACAATCTATTGCAGATTATAAAGCAGGAAAAGATAAAGCATTAGGATTTTTAGTAGGACAAGCAATGAAAGAAACAAGAGGAAAAGCAAATCCTAAAATGTTAAATGAAATGTTTAAAGAAGAATTGATGAAACGATAGGGACGTGCCAAACCGTTCCAAAATGGAACTAAATGGGACAGACCTTAATAAAACAAAAGGGAAAATGAAGTTGAATTCAGAATCCCTTTTTTGTTGTATAAAATAAATATAAGGTTGTGAATAGTAACTTCTAGTAATGTCCTACTAAATAAATTTTACTAAAATAATTGCAAAAAAGCAAAACTTATGATATAAATGATACAAGTAAATTTATATATGAAAACAAGAGAAAACGAGGTGAAAACATGATAAAGGCTTATGCTAAGTCTGATATAGGCAGAGTAAGAGAAATTAATCAAGATTACTATTATATCTCAAATTCATTAGACGAAGTTCAATTATATATGTTAGCAGATGGCATGGGGGGATATAAAGGTGGTGAAATAGCAAGTAAGCTTGCTGTACAATCTGCCAAGAGTTATATAGAAAACAACTTTAAAGAAATCCCAAAAGACAAAGAAAGCATTATCCAATTAGTAGGAAGTAGCATGGAATATGCCAACATGGTTGTATATGAAAAATCAAAAGAAGATCCAGAATTAGAAGGAATGGGTACTACTTTAGAGATTTGTTTAATATATAATAATAGAGCCTTTATAGGTCATGTTGGAGACAGTAGGATATACAGAATACGAAAAGATTTTATGAGAAAATTAACACAAGATCACAGTTATGTGCAAAAATTAGTAAAGGATGGAACAATTACACAAGAACAAGCGGCACATCATCCACAAAAAAATATGTTAATGAAAGCATTAGGATGTAATGCTTTTGTAGAACCAGATGTAATGGTAAAAGGTTTCTTAAAAGATGATATCATAATAATCAATTCTGATGGACTAACAAATTTAGTGTCACAAGAAGAAATTTGTAAATGGGCAAAAAAAGATATAGAACAAGCCCCAAAAGAACTAGTAAAGATGGCAAATGAAAATGGAGGATATGATAATATTACAGTTATTGTAATAAAAAATATATAGAAACCAAAAGCAATCTACATATTAAACATATTAAGGAGAGATAAATATGATTTTAGAAGGAAAATTATTAGGGAATAGATACGAGATTATCGAAAAAGTCGGTAATGGAGGGATGGCCACAGTATATAGAGCAGAAGATAAGATACTAAAAAGAAATGTAGCTGTAAAAGTATTAAAAGATGAATTTACAACAGATGAGGAATTTATCAAAAGGTTTGAAATAGAAGCACAATCTGCTGCTAGATTAACACATCCTAATATAGTATCTATTTATGATGTTGGATCAGAAGATAATTTATATTATATTGTAATGGAACTTATAAGAGGAAAGACATTAAAAGAAATTATTGTAGAAGAAAGAGGTCCATTACCATGGAAATGGTCAGTAAATGTAGCGATACAAATTGCTTCTGCATTAGAAATGGCACACAAAAACAATATTATACACAGAGATATAAAACCACATAATATTATTATAACAGAAGATGGAATTGCTAAAGTTACAGATTTTGGAATAGCAAAGGCAGTATCTAATTCTACAATTACAGCATTTGGAACAACAATTGGTTCTGTACACTATTTTTCACCAGAACATGCAAGACGGAGGATATACAGATGCAAAATCAGATTTGTATTCTCTAGGTGTTGTAATGTATGAAATGGTAACAGGAAGAGTACCATTTGATGCAGATACACCAGTTTCTGTAGCATTAAAACATATGCAGGAAGAACCAGAAGAACCAATAGAATTAAATCCAAACTTACCATCAGCAGTTAATAAGATTATCATGAAAGCACTAAAAAAAGATACAACACTTAGATATCAAACAGCCACAGACATGTTGGCAGATTTGAGGCAAGCTTTAAAAAATCCAAATGGAGATTTTGTAGATGATAATGAATATGATGCAACTGCTAGAACACAAAAAATCAATACAGATTTATATGGTAATATAGATGTAGAAGATAATAATAAAAAAGGAAAAAAAGATAATAAATTTGTAGCATTTGTAAAAAGACATAAAGTGTTAAGTGCATTTATTGGATTAATATTATTATTTGCAATAAGTTTAGGAGGAACATTAGCATTTTTAAATATAACTAATCCACCAGAGGTTCAATTACCGGATGTGGTTGGAATGTCTAAAGAAGAAGCACAGAAGACAGTTGAAGATTTAAAATTAGTATTTGAGGTATCGAGTGAGGAATATAATAAAGATGTTCCAGAAGGATATGTAATATCACAAGATCCTTCTTATATAGAAAATTATAATGTAAAAGAAGGTAGTACAATAAAAGTAGTAATCAGTAAAGGACAAGAAAAGACAACAGTTCCAAAACTAGTTGGAATGACTAGAGAAGAAGCAGAGAAAGCATTAGAAGAAGCAAACCTAGAAGTAGAAGTAGTTGAAGAAACAAGTAGAACAGTAGAAGAAGGATATGTCATTTCTCAAGAAGTAGAAGCAAACTCAGAGGCATATGCAGGAGATACAGTTACAATACATGTAAGTACAGGAACAGGAATAAAACAAGTAACAGTACAGAATGTTGTAGGTCAAACAGAAGCCAATGCAAAAGCTACATTAGAAGGCCAAGGACTAAAAGTTACAGTTAATTATGTGGATGCAACATCTGATGATGGAAAAGTAACAAAACAAAGTGTAACAGGAGGAACTACAGTAGACGAAGGAACTACAGTTACATTAACAGTAAATAAAGTAACAGAAGATAAAAAAGCAACAGTAACAATTAATGTAAAATCAATTACAGGAGGATATCAAGAAAAATCAGAAGAAGATGATGAAACAACAGTAGTAAAAAATGTAAAAATCGAACTAAAAGTTGATGATAATACAGTTTATACAGATTCAGGAGTAGATAAAAATACAACTAACAAAACTACAGAAATTAGTGGAAAAGGTTCAGTAAAAGTAACATTAGTAATTACGGATACAAATGGTGGTAATTGGACTAGAACTCAAACAATTAATTTGGATAATACATCATCATTAAGTTTCAGTTAAAAGAATTTTAGGGATTACCCTAAGGTTCTTTTTTGTACATAATCAGAAAAAACATTAAATAATAGATTAGGAGTAGTTACAATTCACAGCTAATTCTTAAACATTCTAAAACTAATATCTAAACTTTAAATTGTAACTAGGAGTAATTGTGATTTAACGTTTTTTCTTGATTTTAAATTGCAAATTAACAGTTTTTTGTATATAATAATAAAAGAAAAATGTCCAAACAGAAACGTCCCTATTGGACACTTAATTGGAGGTAAGATGCAAGGTTTAATTGTAGAAAATATATCTAATTTATATAAAGTAAAAACAGATGATAAAATTTATGAAACAACGGCAAGAGGAAAATTTAAGAAAGATGAAATATCACCAGTAGTTGGAGATGTTGTGGATATAACAGTTACTGATGAAGAGAAAAATATAGCAGTTATAGAAAAAATAGAAGAAAGAAAGGTATATATAAAAAGGCCTAAACTTGCAAATATAACCCAAATTATATTTGTTGTTTCTAGTAAAGATCCAAGACCAGATTTATTAATGTTAGATAAACAACTAGCATTTGCAGAATATATTGGAGTAAAGGCAATTATTGTGTTAAACAAGACAGATTTAGATAAAAAACAAGATTTTAAAAATATCAAAAAAATCTATAGTGACATAGGGTATAATATAATATTAACAAATGCAAAGCAAAGAAAAGGGATAGAAGAGTTAAAGGAAATGTTGAAAAATAATGTTAATGCATTTTCAGGAAATTCAGGTGTTGGAAAGTCTACATTAATAAATGGTATATTTAATAAAGATGTGACTCAAGAAGGGGAAATAAGCAAGAGAAATAAAAGAGGAAAAAATACTACAACATCAGTTAAGTTATATGAGATTGATGACAATACATATATAGCAGATACACCAGGATTTTCAACATTTGATATATCTGAAATAGAAAGTAAAGATTTATATAAATATTTTAAAGAATTTGAACAATTTGTTGATAATTGTGAATTTGTAGGGTGTACACATATAAAAGAAGAGAATTGCGGTATAAAAAAAGCAGTAGAGGAAGGGAAAATAGATAAAACAAGATATGAAAGATTTTGCAAAATATATAATGATTTAAAAGGGAAGGAGGAAAGAAAATGGTAGAAATTTCAACATCAATTCTTTCAGTAAAAAAAGGAGAGGAATCAAAAACATTTTTTGCATTAGAAAAAGCTAAAACTGATTATTTCCATATAGATGTTATGGATGGTAATTTTGTGGAAAAAGATACATATCAAAAAATGCTAGAATATTCGTCATACATAAAAAGAATATCTAATTTGCCATTAGATGTTCATTTAATGGTGAATGATATAAAAAAAGCGGTAGATGATTTTATAGCGGTAGATCCTAATGTAATAACTTTTCATTTGGAAGCATGTAAAAGTGAAGAAGAAGTGTTTGAAAATATAAAATATATAAAAGAAAATAATTGTAAAGTTGGAATATCTGTAAAACCAAATACTAATATAGAAGAGGTTTATAAGTATTTACCATATATTCATATGTGTTTGGTAATGACTGTAGAGCCAGGAAAAGGTGGACAAAATTATTTAAGTGAAATGACAGAAAAAGTAAGTAAATTAAAAAAATATATTGATGAAAATAATATTGAAATAGATATTGAAGTAGATGGGGGAATAAATCTAAGAACAGCAGAAGAGGTTAAAAAAGCAGGTGCTAATATTTTAGTAGCAGGTACAGCGATACTAAATGCAGTAGATTATAAGGTTATTATAGATGAATTGAAAAGTTGATAATTTAATTTGTAATATAAACAAAAAAACAACATGTAAATAATTAAATATATTTATCATGTTGTTTTGTTCTACAATAGGAAAGTGAGTTCTTATTTAGAATTATTTTCTTTATCTTTTTTTTCGTCAGATTCATCAATCTTTTTTTGCTCTTTTTTATCAGTTTCAACTTGTGTATTGTTGTTTTCTTTTATTAAAAGTGAGTAAGAAATACTTCCAATTCCCCATATAATTGCTATAAATGAAATTACTAAACCTAAATAAGGGATTAAAGTCAATAGCCAAAATACTAATGTAGAAAGTATTAAAAATCCTAGTTTTTGCATATTTTGAGTAATTTTTAATTTGTCACAAATAATATCATTTATATTTATTATAGTAACAGATGTACTAATAAAGAATAACACAACTAAAATACAAAGTAGTAATACAAAAAGTTGACTAGTTATAGGAATGATAAGTATTATAATTGATAATAAAGTAAGTACAATTGGTACTAATATTCCTAGACCTATTATTTGTAAAACTTTTTTTAGTGTTAAATATTTAATATTGTTATGTATTAATCTTGGTGAAATCCATAAACCAATTAGCCATAAGATAATAGCAGAAACTAATAAGGCTCCTAAAGAATATATGTAGTCTGAAATATTTCTTTGAACATCTAATATTTGTGAAAAATTAACTTCTCCAGAAACATGACCATCAGGTATGGATAATTCATTTTTTGAAGAATAGTTCAAATTTCCCTGAATAGATCCATAAGAAGTTATAGGAGATGTTTCTTCTGTATTTGGCTGTTCTTTAAAATTAATAGCTGAGCAATCAACAAAAACATTTCTTCCTATCATACCATTAACATTCAAATTATTACAGGTACTTCTTATATCACGATAAACAAATCCGTCAACAGTTAATGTATTTCCAATAGAATATATATTATATACAGAACCTTTAATATTTATATTGTTTGAACAAGCAAATAAGTTACTTAGGATATATCCATCTTCTTCTATGTTAATAGTATTAGCACATATAAAGGCATCACCGCCTATTTGAGAAGTGATAGTTACATTGTTAGCAAAAATAAACAAGTTTCCGTCAACCGGATAATCGATAGTTGCATTATCCTCAAATATGTATTCATCACCATCTTTTATAGTTATCTCATTTTGAGTTTCACTAGTAGTAACTGCTTGATTAGTGTCAGTTTCATTTTCAGCATTTACTATAGGTAAAAATAAAGAAATAATAAGTAAAGTAATTAAAAAAATAGTTTTTATTTTGTTTTTATTTTTTAACATCAAAAAACCTCCTCTTACGTTTGTATTTATAAGAAATATATAACGTAAACAGGATTTTGTCAATAGCACATTTATTATAACTCCAATTAGTATTTGTATATTGTGTAATTTCAATCAATTTAATAGATAAAACAATATAGATATCCTTTGTTAAATTTGTATCTGTGAAGGATAAAACTAGAGTTATTTATCATTTTGAGATTTACAAATAAAGTAAGCACATTCATTTGTTGTTGAAAGAGTGGATGGCGTTATGCTAGAGTATGAACATTTTCCATCTTTTTGATAAATGCAATTAAGTGAACAATTAATATTTGTCAAAAAATCACCTCTAAAATGTATTATACCAATAAAAATTAATAAATATACAACAAGCAATAAAATTTTAATTGACAATTTGAAGTGAAAATTATTAATTAAGTTACTATATTATTTATTTTTCCTATACAACAAGGTTAGGCATCTTATATTCGTGAAGTACTGCAAAACAGTCTTCATGTGTGTGTCGAAATCTTAGTTTTTATTAACGTCTACATTTCTTATAATGTTTACAATATCTATTAATTGTACAAGTATCACATTTTGGATTCCTAGCAATACAAGTATTTCTACCATGCCAAACAAATAAATGGTTAATATCTTTTAAATATTCTTTTGGGAAAATATTAATCAAATCTTGTTCGATTTTTTCAGGTTCTTTTTCATTAGAAAGACCAGTTAAATTAGAAATTCTTTTTGCATGTGTATCAACAGCAACACCTTCGGCAATGCCAAAAACTTCTAGTAATACAACATTAGCTGTTTTTCTACCAACACCTGCTAAACTCATTAAATCTTTCATATTATTAGGAACTTGACCATTAAAATTTTCTAATACTTGTTTTGCACATAATTTTATATTTTTAGCTTTATTTTTAAAAAAGCCACAAGGATGAATTAAATCTTCAAGTTCTTTTATATCAATATTAGCAAAATCTTCTATAGTTGCACATCTTTTAAAAAGTGCAGGAGTTGTCTTATTTACTCTTTCATCAGTACATTGTGCAGAAAGTATTACAGCAACAACAGCTTCAAAAGGTGTTTTGAAATCCAAACTACAAGTAGCATCTGGATAAGTTTGTTTTAAAATTTCTATCATTTTTACAGCATCTTTTTTATTCATATATACCTCCGATTTATTGCTTTTTAGTATATTTTAAAGAAAAAGCAGAAAAAAGTCAATTAAAAGCGAAGTAAAAATAACATAATAGATATACATGATTTTGTTAAGAGTTGTTTAGTTTATAAGATGTAACATAATATTGGAAAAAGAATATAATATACAAATGGAATGGAGGTAATAAAGATGTTAAGATTATTTAAAAAGACTTTGGCTATTTGTCTTATAGGTCTTGGTTTAGGGATTTTATTAGTTTTATTACTTCCTGTAACTGGTTGGCTTTTCATAATAGGGTTAACAGTGGTATGTGTTGGATTAATGTGGTTAGCGTGCTAATTTAAAAGGAGGGATACATATATGACAATAGTTGTTAAAAAAGTTCCGAAGTTTTTGAGAGGATTTGTAAAACTAATTTTTGGAATAAAAGATAAAAGTTAAACTGTCCAATTGGGGTGGAACGATTTAGCACGTCCATAACGTTCCACCCCAATTGGACAAAACAAAAAAAGAGCTTAAGCTCTCTTTACTTTTCCATTTTTTAAACATTTAGCACATACATGAATTCTTTTTGCTTCACCATTTTCTATAACTTTAACACTTCTTAAATTTGGTTTCCATGTACGTGAAGTTCTCTTACTGATATGAGAACGTGTAATACTAAGTTTGTTTCCATGATTAATTGATTTTTCACATATTGCACATTTAGCCATTCTTAATTGCACCTCCTAATTTTAAAATAAACTGACTAGTAACAAGTTTAACACAAAAGTGTGAAAAAAACAAGTATTTTTCAAAAAATATTTAAAAATCCTTGCAAAATAGGAAAAATGTGGTATAATAATTAGGCTTATATGAATAAAGAAAGGATTGAATAAAATGGAATGTAAAGTAGAAAAAACAGAAAATGCAAATGAAGTAAAATTAAATGTAACAATAGAGGCTTCAAAATTTGATGAAGCAATAAAGAAAGTATATTTTAAAAGTGCAAAATATTTTAATATACCAGGATTTAGAAAAGGAAAAGCACCAATGAATATTGTAGAAAAATATTATGGAAAAGAAATATTCTATGAAGATGCTTTTAATGAAGTAGTACCAGAAGAATTAGAAAAAGCAGTAGAAGAAAATAAATTAGAAGTTGTAAGTAGACCTGATATAGAAGTTACACAAATAGGAAAAGGACAAGACTTAATATTTACAGCAGTTTTCCAAATTAAGCCAGAAGCAGAATTAGGAAAATATAAGGGAGTAGAAATCAAAAAAATAGAATACAAAGTAACAGATGAAGATATTGACCACGAATTAGGACATATGCAAGAACATAATTCAAGATTAGTATCAATAGATGATAGACCTGTTGAAAAGGGAGATATTGCAAATATTGATTTTGAAGGTTTTGTAGATGGAGTTGCTTTTGAAGGTGGTAAAGCTGAAGGTCATGACTTAGAAATAGGAAGTAATACATTTATACCAGGATTTGAAGACCAAGTTATTGGAATGAAAATTGATGAAGAAAAAGATATAAATGTAAAATTTCCAGATGAATATTTTTCAAAAGATTTAGCTGGAAAAGATGCTACATTTAAAGTAAAAGTAAATGAAATTAAGAAAAAAGAGTTACCAAAACTAGATGATGAATTTGCAAAAGATGTTAGTGAATTTGATACATTAAAAGAATTAAAAGAAAGTATTAAAGAAAAACAACAAAAACAAAATGATGAAAGAGCAAAATATGAAACACAAGATGCAGTTATAAAAGCTGTATGCGAAAATATGAAAGTTGAAATCCCATCAGGAATGATTGAAACAGAAACAGAAAATATGTTAAAAGATATGGAACAAAGATTAGCATATCAAGGATTAAAGCTAGATCAATATCTTCAAATAATGGGAAAAACAAAAGAAGATATGCAAAAAGAGTATGAGCCACAAGCAATAGAAGCAATTAAATCTCGTTTAGCTTTAGAAGCAGTAATAAAAGCAGAAAAAATAGAAGTTGCGGATATTGATGTAGAAGAAAAAATGAAAGAAATGGCTAAAAATTACGGTAAAGAAAATGACGAAGAATTTATGAAAAATGAAAATGTGATAAATTATATAAAAAAAGGATTAGAATCAGAAAAAGCATTAGAATTTTTAGTAGAAAATGCAAAAATAAAATAAACAAAATATGAAGAAGTTGGGATGTTAAATAAATAGTAAAGGTTTAATCCCAGCTTTTTTGACAATTACTACAAGGTAGAATATATTAACTATGAATGTAAAAAATTATAATTATACAGTATTAATTATACATTATAAATGAATAATGTATAAAAGTTAAGGAGGAAATTAATTATGTTAGAAAAAAATAGTTTAGTTCCATATGTTATAGAACAAACAAGTAAAGGAGAAAGATCATATGATATCTTTTCAAGATTATTAAAAGATAGAATTATATTTTTAGGAGAAGATGTAAACCCAACAACATCAAGTTTAATAATTGCACAATTATTATTCTTAGAATCAGAAGATCCAGATAAAGATATCAATTTATATATTAACTCACCAGGTGGTTCAATTACAGATGGAATGGGAATAATTGATACAATGAATTATATAAAATGTCCAGTATCAACAATTTGTATAGGAATGGCAGCAAGTATGGGAGCTGCATTATTATGTGCTGGAGAAAAAGGAAAAAGATTTGCAACACCAAATGCAGAAATCTTAATTCATCAACCATTAATCGGTGGTGGAGGACTTTCAGGTCAAGCTACAGAAATAAAAATACATGCAGACCATTTAGTTAAGACAAGAGAAAAATTAAATAAATTTTTAAGTGAAAGAACAGGTCAATCTGTAGAAACAATTCAAAAAGATACAGAAAGAGATAACTATATGACAGCACAAGAAGCTTTAAATTATGGATTGATAGATGGAATTATGGACAAAAGAAAATAGAAATATAAGATGCCTAACTTTGCTGTATATGGAAAAATCCACATTGGGTAGAGATAAAATCCGATTTTTCCTATACAATAAAAAAATAGTGTATAATATTTATCAAATTTAATATAATATAAGAGATTTTAAAAATTAAGGAGATAAAATCCTTAAGGAAGGAATGGAAAAGATGGCAAAAAATGATGTACCAAAAAGTGTAAGATGTTCATTTTGTGGTAAAGCACAAGAAAATGTAAGAAAAATAGTTGCAGGCCCAGGTGTGTATATATGTGATGAATGTGTGGAACTTTGTAATAGCATAATAGAATCAGAATTATATGATGATGATAAAGCAGGATATACATTAAATGAATTAAATGATATTCCAAGCCCAAAAGAAATAAAGAAAGTATTAGATGATTATGTAATAGGGCAAGAAGACGCAAAAAAAACTTTATCAGTAGCCGTATATAATCACTATAAAAGAATAGCACATGAAGAAGCTAATAGTAAAGATGATGATGTGGAAATTCAAAAAAGTAACATATTACTTTTAGGTCCTACTGGATGTGGAAAAACATTACTTGCAAGAACACTTGCAAGAATATTGGATGTACCATTTGCAATAGCAGATGCAACAACACTTACAGAAGCTGGTTATGTCGGAGAAGATGTTGAAAATATTTTATTAAAATTAATTCAATCAGCAGATGGAGATGTACAAAAAGCAGAAAAAGGAATAATTTATATAGATGAAATAGATAAAATAACAAGAAAATCAGAAAATCCATCAATAACTAGAGATGTAAGTGGAGAAGGTGTGCAACAAGCATTATTAAAAATTATTGAAGGAACAATTGCGTCTGTTCCACCACAAGGAGGAAGAAAACATCCAAACCAAGAATTAATACAAATAAATACAGAAAATATATTAATTATATGTGGAGGAGCATTTGAAGGATTAGAAAACATTATTAGAGATAGAACAGGTAAAAAATCAATAGGATTTGGTTCTAAGATAGAAAGTGCAAAAGAAATTAGTAAATATGAAGTATTTAAAGAACTATTGCCACAAGATTTATTAAAATATGGTTTGATTCCTGAATTTATAGGAAGATTGCCAATAGTAGCAACTTTGCAAGAATTAGATAGAGATGCTTTAATACAAATATTGAAAGAACCTAAAAATTCATTAATAAAACAATATCAAAAATTATTTGAAATTGATGGTGTAGAATTAATATTTGAAGAAGATGCACTAGGAGCAATTGTTGATAAAGCAATTGAAAGAAAAACAGGAGCAAGAGGTTTACGTTCAATAATTGAAGAAAGAATGAGAGACATTATGTTTGACATACCTTCAAATCCTAATATTGAAAAATGTATTATTACAAAAAGAACAATATTAGATAATGAAGCACCAGATATAGTAGTAAATAACAATAAACAAAAAGAACAAAAAAACAAAAAGAAAAAAAGACAAGTGCCACAAAGTGAAGAAAAAGAAACAGCATAGAGAATATGTATAATACTAATTTAGTTTTATAAAATCTGATACAATTATATAAAATTATTACTAATAAATTTTATATAGTAGTGTCAGATTTTTTTAAAATCTTAACTTTTAGTAAAGAGTTTTCCTATAAAAAATTATGATATTATTCAAATAAAAGAACTTGCTATTTTAATATATGTATAGTAAAATAGACAAAAAGAGAGTTGGAAAGTGGTTAAAGTGAAAAAACCGCTATACGGAATAAGTGATTATGAAAGTCTGATAGAAAATGACTATTATTATGTAGATAAAACAATGTATATAGAAAAATTAGAAAACTTAGCAGAAAGATATATAATGATCTTACGTTAAAGAAAAAAGATAAAAATAATAGGAGAAAATATGGTAGCAGAAGTTATTATCAATAGAGGAGCAAAAAAATTAAATAGAACATTTGACTATAACATACCAAAAGAGTTAGAAGAACTAATACTAGTAGGAAGCAAAGTATTAGTTCCTTTTGGCAGAGGAGAAAAACTTGCTGAAGCATTTGTTGTAGGAATCAAAGAAAAATCAGAATATGAAGTAAAAGACATAGCAAAACTAGAAGAAAACTTAACGGACAAGCAGATAGAGCTAGCCAAATGGATGGCAAAGAGATATTTTTGCAATGTATCTGATTGTATAAAATTAATGTTAACACCAGGAACCAGAAATAAAAACAAAGAAAAAAGAATACAAGATAAAACAATCAATTGTGTATATTTAAAAAAAGAAGTGGAAGAAATAGAATTTGAAATAGAAACAGGAAAAATAAAATCAGAAAAACATAAAAAATTATTAAACTTTATAAAAGATAATGAAGGAGCAACAGTTTCAGAAATAGAAATGTTTACAGATTGTTCAAGAGCAATTGTAAATACATTGGTAAAAAATGGGTATTTAGAATATGTTGAAAAAAAGATAGAAAGAAATCCACTATTGGGGAGAAATTGTGAAAAAACTAGCAAATTAAATTTAACAGAGGAGCAAGAAAAAGCATTTAAAAGAGTGGAAAATTCAATAAATAATGAACAATACAATCAATTTCTATTGTATGGAGTAACAGGTTCAGGAAAAACAGAAGTATATCTGCAATTAATAGAAAAAGTATTAGACAAAGGAAAAAATGCCATTGTTTTAGTACCAGAAATATCATTAACACCACAAATGTTAGACAGATTCATTTCTAGATTTGGAAAAGAAGAAATTGCAATATTACATAGTAAATTATCAATAGGGGAAAGACATGATGAATGGGAAAGGATAAGAGAAAAAAAGGCAAGAATCGTAATAGGTGCAAGGTCTGCAATATTTGCACCACTTGAAAATATAGGAATTATTATTATTGATGAAGAACATGATAGTTCATATAAATCAGAAACAAATCCAAGATATAATGCAAAAGAAATTGCAAAAATCTTGGCAAAAGAAAATAAAGCACCAGTAGTATTGGGAAGTGCAACACCAGACATTACTACTTTCTATAAAACACAAATAATAGAACAAGATACAAAAAAAGAAAATAGCCAAATACAAAATTATGCTAATAGTTTAAAAGAAATAGATAATAGATTAGGAGCTTCAGAAGATAATGACAAAAAAAGCATAGAAAGTGAGAAAAATACAAAAATACAATTATTAGAATTAACCAAAAGAGCAAATAACTCAGCGCTTCCAAAAGTAGAAATAATAGATTTAAAACAAGAATTAGCAAATGGAAATAGGTCAATGCTAAGTATGGAATTATATAATAGTATTGAAGAAAACCTAAAACAAAAAAGGCAGACAATACTATTTTTAAACAGAAGAGGATATTCAACATTTATCATGTGCAGAAATTGTGGTTATACAGTAAAATGCCCTAACTGTAATATCAGTATGACATATCATAGTTATGAAAGAAAGCTAAAATGTCATTATTGTGGACATGAAGAAAAAGTAGTAACAGTTTGTCCAGAATGTCATAGTGATAAAATAAGATATTTTGGAACAGGGACACAAAAACTAGAACAAGAAATCAATAAACAATTTCCAAATGCCTCAACAATTAGAATGGATATTGATACAGTAACAAAAAAGAACTCACATGAAGAGATATTAAATAAGTTTAAAAATGAAAATATAGACATATTAATTGGAACACAAATGGTAGTAAAAGGACATCACTTTCCAAATGTAACATTAGTAGGAGTTATTGCAGCAGACAGTTCACTTAATATAGATGACTATAGAGCAAATGAGAGAACATTTCAAATATTAACACAAGTAGCAGGAAGAGCAGGAAGAGAAAACTTACCAGGAAAAGTTGTAATACAAACATATAATCCAGATAACTTTAGTATTATATGTGCACAAAAACAAAATTATAATACTTTTTATGAAACAGAAATAGTACTTAGAAAACAGTTGAAATATCCGCCATTTTGCGATATAATATTAATTGGATTTAATAGTTATAGTGAAACAGAAATAAAAAATGTATCAAGTAAGGTATATAATTATTTAGAACAAAAATTAAATAAAGAAGAATTTAGGATATTTAAACCAATGCCATGTCCAATAGATAAAATTCAAAATAGGTATAGATGGAGAATTATAATAAAAGGAATAATGACAAAAAGAGCAAATGAAATCCTAAATGAATGTTTAAAAGAGATATATCAAGAAAATATAAAAGATACAAGAATATCAATAGATGTAAATCCAAATAATATGAGTTGATGGTGATTTGGGGACGGAGAAAAAATCATCATTTAAGTAAAATAAGATTATACATATTATTCAGATTAACTATGTTCGTAAAATATAAAAGTAAACAATAAATGGAAAGGGTGGAAATATAATGGCAATTAGAAATTTAAGATATCAAGGGGACGAAATATTAAAGAAAAAATCAAGAGAAGTTCCAGAAGAAGATATTCCAACTGAAAAAATACAAACACTGATTGATGATATGATAGAAACAATGCACAAATACAATGGAGTTGGACTTGCAGGAGTACAAGTAGGTGTATTGAAAAGAATAGTAGTAATAGATTTATATGATGATAAAGGACCAATAGTTTTAATAAATCCTATTATTATAAAAACAAAAGGAGAGCAAGAAGTAGAAGAAGGATGCTTGAGTTTTCCTAATGAATTTGCAAAGGTAGTAAGACCAGCAGAAGTGGTAGCTGAATATACAGACAGAAATGGTAAAAGAATGAGAGTAAAAGCAAAAGAATTATTAGCACAAGCAATATCACATGAACTTGACCATTTAGAAGGAGAACTATTTATAGATAAAATTATACCAGGAACATTGGAATATATAGAACCAGAGAAATAGGATAAAATTGTAGTTATGAAGAATTAAGGAGAAAATTATGAAAATTGTATTTATGGGAACACCAGACTTTGCAGAAGAAAGTTTAAAAGCAATCTATGCATCAGGTCATGAAATTGTAGGTGTGGTAACAAATCCAGATAGACCGAAAGGAAGAGGAATGAAAATGATTCCAAGCCCTGTAAAAGAATTTGCAATTGAAAAAAATCTAAAAATATATCAACCAGAAAAAATAAAGAATAATGAAGAGTTTATAAATGAACTAAAAAACTTAAAACCAGATATTATTTGTGTAGTAGCATATGGAAAGATATTACCAAAAGAAATATTAGATATTCCACAATATGGTTGTATTAATGTACATGCTTCGTTATTGCCACAATATAGAGGTTCAGCACCTATACAATGGGCAGTTTTAAATGGTGACCAAATAACAGGTGTTACAACAATGTATATGGATATTGGTATGGATACTGGTGACATGATTTTAAAACAAGAGGTAGAAATTGGAGAAGATGAAACAACAGGAGAATTATGGGATAGGTTAAAAGTTATTGGAGGAAAACTTTTAGTTGAAACATTAAAGCAAATAGAAGATGGGACAGCCCCTAGAGAAAAACAAGGCGATAATTATACAGTAGCTCCAATGTTATCAAAAGATATGGCTAAAATAGAATGGAGTAATAAATCTGCAAAAGAAATAAAAAATCTTGTAAGAGGTTTAAATCCTATAATGGGTGCATATACATTTTTGAATGGTAAAAAAGTGAAATTCTGGAAAGTTGATGTAGCCAAAAGTGATGAAATAGTTGTAGAAAATATGAGTTTTCTAAAGAATGGAACTGTTATTTCTTCAAATCCTAAAGATGGAATATATATAAAATGTAAAGAAGGAATATTGAAAGTTATAGAAATACAAGGAGAAAATGCAAGAAGGATGACTATACAAGAATATTTGAGAGGAAATCCAATAGAAGAATTTGAAGTATTTGAGTAGGATGTAACTATCTAGAACTCAATGTTAGAAATTTTCAGTTCATAATTTGGAAAAATATATTGAAATGTGAACATTGAAAGTTAAAGTTTCCATAATGGAAATATAGAAGGAGTAACTTTTTTAAAAGAAGTTCAGTCTAATGAGGAGAGAAAAATAAATGGTTAGATATTTAAAAGACTCAATCGACAACATGAGAGATATTGGTGGTTATAAAACTGGTAAGGGAAATAGAGTGAAAATGGAAAGACTAATTAGGAGTAATTTACCAATAAATTTATCTAGTAACGATATATCATTATTAGATGAAATGGGAATGAATACAGTAATTGATTTGAGATCACAAGAAGAGATAAATAATAGAAAATCTTCTTTTGAAGATAATAAAAATTTTCAAGTTTACCATATAGGGATAGATATAGGAAAAGATATACCGGAGACAGAAGAGTTAGTTCCTAAATCATATATGAATATGTTGACGTTACAAGAAAAAATGAAAAAGATTTTTGAAATATTAGGTAACAACGAAAAAGTATTATACTTTTGTAACGCAGGCAAAGATAGGACAGGAGTAGTTACAGCTTTAATACTTAAGTTGCTTAATGTTAGCGAAAATGATATAATAGAAGACTATGTATCTACTGGACAATTCATGAAAACAACTTTAATTAAATTTGCTAACTCTAACAACAGAATTCTAAATATAATAACTCCAAAAGAAATATATATGCAAGAATTTTTAAAAGAATTTGAAAAAAAATATAATAATATAGAAGAATATTTAAAAATGATTGGAGTAGAAGATTATATAATTAAAAAAATAAAAACAAATTATGTTGAATAAATATTTAACGATATTTTAATTAAACATACAGAAATTATATAACTCCCCACCTAAATTAATAGGGGGGAGTTCGTGTGTAGTAGCAATGATATATCTTTGCTACATTGATCATTAGAGAGTGCTTAATTCGCAAAGTTGACCAAAACTCATCTTGGATTTTTTGCCAGTTAAGCGTTCCTCTACCTCATAAACATTGTCTCCAGCATAAGAGTTACCAATAATAACAAGGTAAGGAATACCAAACAATTTTGCATCTTTAAGCTTTGCACCAAAAGTAACATTTTTGCGATCATCCAGTATGACTTTTTGGTTGGCAGTGAGGAGTTCTTGATACAGTTCTTCAGCTATATTTCTTTGATTTTCATTAGAAACGATATAGAAGGTATAAGGAGCCGTAGATATAGGCCATTTAAAACCGTCTTTATCGCAATTGATTTCGCAAATAGCTGCTAAAGTTCTGCTTACTCCAATGCCATAGCAACCCATGTGGTAATATTGGCTTTTGCCGTTTCGATCTACAAACATTCCTTTCATAGTTTGAGAATATTTCTGACCAAGCTGGAATATATGTCCAAGCTCGATGCAGTGCTCTTCATGAAGTTCATCAAGATTTACTGTGATGCCATAATTCTGCATAAGAAATTCAGTTGCATCTTCGAGTTCCAAAATTTCGGTGTTGAATGCCATAGAAAAGTCATTATTTACCAAAATGGTATCTTCGCCAGAATCTGCAATACACATGAATTCCTCAGAATAATTAAAAATGATAAAATAAGAATGTATGAAAAATCAAAAATAACTATGTACAAACAT
>CAKNJL010000006.1 GCA_930982035.1 uncultured Clostridium sp. | reverse complement strand
ATTTTGACAACATTGTCATTAACAATGTTGTCAAAATCTCCGTCCCCATTGACACAAAAATCTCCGTCCCCATTGACCAAAATCTCCGTCTCTATTGACACCCATTAACAGTCCTTAATGTTCCGTTAAAAAAGCAAGTGGTAACTTGCTTTTTTGTGCATGATATAGTAGAATATCATTAGCAAAAGATAAGGAGATATAAGGAGATATAGTATGAGAGATTATTGGGAACAACCTGAAAAGAAAAAAATAAATGCAAAAAAAATAATAATATCAATTTTAATAGCAATAATTGTTATTGCTATAATTGTTTTAACTGCTCTATATGTAAGTAATGAAGAGTTCAGAGATTGGATTGATATACAAGTCTTTAGAAAAGAAATATCTCAGGATAAAGTAGCTGTAATTGAATTAGAAGAGGAACAATCTTCAAATGTATATGCATTTAATCATTATATTGGAATATTAAATAAGAATAAATTGTCCTTATATGGAACGACAGGTTCAGAAGAAGCAAGCTTAGATATGGAAATAACAACACCATTGTTTAATTCTTCTAATCGATTTTTAATAGTAGGAGAGCAAAATGGACAAAAAATATATTTAATAGAAGATAAAAAGATTATCTGGAATAGTGAAGTAGAAGGTAATATTTCACAAGTATATGTGAATAAAAATGGTTATGTAGCAGTTATTATATCTGGAACAAGTTATAAAAGTGTAGTTCAGGTATTTGATCCAGAAGGAAATGCTTTGTTTAAGAGATTTTTATCATCAACTATAGCAATGGATGTTTCAATATCAAATGATAATAAATATTTAGCAATTGCTGATGTAGATACTTCTGGAACAATAATACAATCACATATAAGAGTTATTTCTATAGAAGATGCAAGAACAGATCCAAGTAATTCGGAAGAAAATAATTATCAGAGTGAGCAAAATAAATTAATCATAGATATTGAGTATCAAGATAAAAATAGAATTGTGTGTATGTATACAGATAAAATTAGTGTTATTGAAAATGGTCAAGAAACAACAATGTTTGAAAATGATGATAAGAAAATAATAGCGCAATCAGTTAAGTTAAATAATAATTTTGTGACAATTGAAGAAGAGTCATCAGGAATATTTTCAGCAAATTCAGCAGTTAATATTGTAGACATAGATACAAGAAATATCAAAAATTATACTTTGGAATCATCTGTTAAAGAGATTTATACTAAAGGAGATATAATTGTTTTAAATTTAGGAACAGAAGTAGAATTTATAAATACAGGAGGATGGCTAGTAAAAAGATATATAGCAAGCCAAGAGGTTACTAATGTAACTGTATCAAACAGTATAGCAGGAATAATTTACAGAGATAAAGTAGAAATCATAAATTTATAAGAGACGATTTGGACCAGGTTATAAAATGTATTTATTGAAAGCTAAAAAGAAAAGTTTAAATTAATATAAATTGTAAGGATTTCTGATTTGTTTTTCGACAAAATGTGATAAATGTTTTAATAAAATGTTATAAAGACAAACTAAAAAAATAATATTTTCCAAAATATCGTTTTTACGCTATTATAAAAATTAATAAAATTAAATAAGAAAGGAAGGTCTGTATTATGAGTATAGTTGTGGATTTAATAATAGTTGCAATAATTTTATTATCTACTTTTTTAGCATACAGAAAAGGATTAATAACATTGTCAATACAATTAGTTGCAGTAGTAATATCTATATTAGCTACATTAATATTATATAAGCCAATATCAAATCTTATTATTAATGTAACAAGTATTGATGAAACAATACAAAATGCAATTTTAGAAGAGGCAAATGATATAATGTCAAATGATGAAAATGGAAGTAATCAAATTGTAGAAAGTATACAAAATAATATGTTACCAGAAACCGCAAGGACAATTTCTATTAATATTATTCAAGGTGCAGTAATTTTGATCTTATATGTTGGAATAAGAATTGCTCTAAGATTTGTTACAACATTAGCAAATTTGGTTTCAAAATTGCCTATATTGAATCAATTTAACAAACTAGGGGGGATAATTTATGGTATTCTAAGAGGTTTGTTGATAGTATATATAGCGTTATTGTTAATTAATTTAAGTGGAGAGATAGAACCTGAAAATCAAGTATATACATTAGTTGAAGATTCATATTTAGGTAAAATGATGAATGAAAATAATGTTTTAGATATATTGTTTAATAACATAGAGGCTAAGGAGTAGTAAGACTATTTACAGTAATATATATTCTATACGATTGTGAATAGTAACGGAAGTATGATACAATTTCTTAAAATTTGTCTAGATTTGTTGATTTTTGATTTTATTTTTGTTATACTGGTTACATGATTTTTTAGGAGTGGATTATAAGTGAATAAAGATAGAAATAACAAAAGCCAAAAAACAAAAAATAAAAAAACAAAGAAAAAAATGAAAATGTGGAAAAAAGTACTATTAATAATGTTTCTAATTATACTAATTGCAGGTAGTGTATTTGCATATAGAGTATATAAAAATGGTGGAGGATTATCAGGAATGCTAGCAACAGTGGTTGGACATGATGAAAATACAAAGAAAAATCTAGGAGAATTCCAAGTACTACTAATGGGGGTTAGTACAGACCAAGCTGGAGTATCTTTAACAGATACAATTATGATTGCATCATATAATCCTAATTCGCAAAGAGCTGTGCTAGTATCAGTACCAAGAGATTCATTTACAGGAACAAATCAAAAAAGGGCAAAAGCATCAGATAAGATAAACGCAATATACAATTTAACAAAAGACCCAATGAAAACAGTAAATGCTGTAAATGAATTAACAGGATTAGATTTAAAATATTATGCAATAGTACAAACAGAAGCATTAATAGAATTGGTAGATGCACTTGGACCAATAGAATATAATGTTCCAATTGATATGGATTATGATGATCCTACACAAGATTTACACATTCATCTAAAAGCAGGAGTTCAACAAATAGATGGAGAAAAAGCAGAACAATTATTAAGGTTTAGAAAAAATAATGATGGTACAACATTCCCATCTGATTATGGTGATAATGATATAGGAAGAATGAGAAACCAAAGAGAATTTTTAACTGCAGTAGTACAACAGACAGCAAAATTAGGTAATATAACCAAATTAGGTTCAATATTAGATATAGCTAGTAGAAACCTTATAACAAATGTAGATTTTAATGCATTAAAGGATTATTTACCATATGCAGTAGAATTCAGTACAGAAAATCTATTAACAGAATCATTACCAGGAGAGGTACCAGATTTATCTAAAACTAATGGAGTAAGTATTTTTGTTGTAGATGAAGAAGAAACAAAACAAATGATAAAAGAATTATTCTTCCCAGAAGAATTGACAGCACAAGATGATAATACAATATCAGGAAATACTACTAATGCTATAAGTAATACAAGTGCAACATCAAGTTCAAGTTCAGGAACATCAAATTCAAATATAAAGATAGAAGTATTGAATGGAACAAGTAATGGGAAAATACTTCAACAAGTAGTTGAAAAATTAAAAGATGAAGGATATAATGTTTCAAGAACAGGTACAACAACAGCTACAAGTAAAACAGTAATAGCAAATAAAAATCAAGTTTCTAATACAATTATAAATGACATAAAACAAACAATAGGGACAGGAACAGTTTCTGATAGTAATGCAGGAACATCTAATAGAGTTGATGTAACTGTAATAATTGGAAAAGACTATGAATATTAGTAAAATATATAAATTTTAGTTTAATAGCTTATCATAAAAATTTTCATAAAATAAAAATAGGGGCATACAAATTATTATTGTATGTCCCTATTATAATTTATAAAATTATTTTTTTCTTTTCTTTTTAGTAGAGAAAAATATTTCAAAGACAATTAGTAAAACAATTATCATTCCACCAATATTTAGCACAAATTGTAACAATTGAGAAGTCTCTACATTGTGAGTGGCAGTTATATCAGACTCATATTCAATTCCATCTATATTATAAATCACTTTGCCAAGAACATCACCTTGAGTAATTGGGGCAGATATATTAGAGTTTAGTTGTATTTCAGGAGTATAGTTTGTGTTAAGGTCCGAATTTTTTACTAAAGCATAAATACTATCAGTAAAAGCTAAATCTAATGATTTTGTATCTGGACTACCATTTGATACTTCAATTTCTGTAATAACATCTCCAGGATTTGCTATATTTTTCAAAGAAAAATTATTAAATCCATATTCATATAAAGCTTTAGTTTCTGGAAATCTTGTAGAAACTCCATTTACAATTGAACCACCTAAAATTACACAAATAAGTTCAAGGTCATTTTTATATGCACATGAAACTAAACAATGTCCAGCTTCTGTAGTAAATCCAGTTTTTCCAACAGTTACATAGCTATAATAGTTTGGATTGTCAGGAAGTATAAGCTGGTTAGTAGAAGTATATGACCTGACCCCAGATTTATTTGTCGCGGGTATAGAGCATGAAACACTACCAGCAATTCTTCTAAAATCTTCATTTTCTAAACAATGTTGCATAATAATAGCTAAATCATGTGCAGTTGAATAATGATTTTCGTTTTGCAAACCATATGGATTTGTAAAATGAGAGTTGGTTAAACCAAGTTCGTTTGCTTTAGTATTCATCATAGAAACAAAGCTATCTATAGAACCACCAACATATTCAGCTAATACATTTGCAGAATCATTTGCAGAAAGAACTAATAACATTTCTAATAATTGCTCAACTGTGAATTGCTCTTCACCTTGGATTTCTGCTGTAACATAACCTTCTGGAATATTTGAAACAGCATCATAACTTGCAGTTACAGTCTCATTTAAATCACAATTTTCTAGTACAATTATGGCTGTTAATATTTTAGTTGTGCTGGCAGGAAACATCTTCTCATCTGCATTTTTATTATATAAAACTTGACCAGTTTTGTTATCAATTAATATTGCAGAACGAGAAGTTATCTCTGGTTCACTTATAGTTTCTGCATATACAATATTAAAATTATTTAACAATAATGTTATTAATAAAATTGATAATACTAAAAATTTTTTAATACTTATTTTCATTTTGAGACTCCTAATAATTATTAAGTTATATAAATAATATATAGCATTTTGTCGAATTTTGCAAATTTTTTTGCAATAAATCCGCAACAAAAAATTTTTGAATTTAATTAAGTAATTAACTGGAATTGCAAATTTTTAAGAAAGGAGGATATGATATTTAATTGTTATAATTGACAGTCAAATAGTGTACAAAAATATATTTACTAATTTGAAGTCATAAATAGTAACATTTAATTATAATAAATATCATAAAAGATTATGTATGAATTTAATAAAAAACAAAAAATAATTATAGTAGTTATTTTATCAATTATTATAATTGCCTTTTTATATTATATCTATACAAAAGATAAATCAACTTTCATTTCGTCAGAAGAATTGAAAGTCGAAAATACAACAGAAAAAGAAACAGAAGAGGTTAAAGAAGAGGAGAAGCAGAAAATTGTTGTACATGTATCAGGTGCAGTTAATAAAGAAGGAATTGTAGAATTGGAAGCTGATAGCAGAATTTCAGATGCAATCGATAAAGCAGAAGGATTAGCAGAAAATGCAGACACAAAAAAGATAAATTTAGCTTTTAAGTTAGAAGATGGAATGAAAATATATATACCTAAAATAGGAGAAGAGGAAAGTGAAGAAGTACAAGAAAGTACAGGGGATGAAACCTCCAAATATATTACATCATCAAGTGGAGTTGTAGATACACAAGAAAATGAAAGTGGCAAAAATATTGGTGAGAAAACTACAACAGGCAAAGTGAATATCAATACAGCAAGTCAAACAGAATTGGAAACATTGCCAGGAATAGGTCCAGCAACTTCTAGTAAAATTATAAGTTATCGAAAAGAAAATGGAAAATTTGAATCAATTGAAGAAATAAAAGAAGTAAGTGGAATAGGAGATGCAAAATTTGAAAACATAAAAGAATTAATTTGCATATAAAAACTACTAGAAATAGGAGACAGTTAGGGACAGGTCGCTTTTTGTATGTGTTAATAAATCGCATATAAAAAGCGATCTGTCTTTCTTTTGTTATGCAATAAGAAAGTTATTTTTAGAAGTCGCTCCACTTCAATGGTTGCAAGCTCAAAGTAAAAACCAAATATATTATTTTAATAATTAAAAAATTATATACAAAATTTGCTTGTGTAGAATTTGAAAAGGAAATAATTAAATTTATAAAAAAACAAGATAATTAATAAATTACTACGGAAATATGAAAAGGAAAGATTTTATAGAGTAAAAATAAAAAAATGTAACAAAAAAGACAAGAAAAAGAAATATTTGTGTAAAAAAGTCGAAAAAAGTCTATCCGTACAAGAGTATAAAAAACCTCTAAAATAAGGAAAAAACTACCATTTAACTTATATAAAAAAGCTAATATAATAATATTAATATATACAATTAGCATAAATAAAGACAGTAATTGTAATTAAAAATTTCAATGAATGGTGTGAAAAAGCATTTGCTCCAAGATGGATTTTCACGCTATGAATTGAAAATATAAATTGCAAAAATAAGGAGGAAACACTATGAAAGACAAGTGGAAAGGTATTGTAGGTAAATTCAAAAACGAAAGGGACAAAAAAGCTGACTCAGACAAAGAAATGAAAGTGGTTAACTCAGAAAAAGAGAAAAAGCAGAAAGCAAAAATTGAAAAAATAACCAAGCAAAAAGCAAGTAAAGAAAAAGTTTTAAAATCAAGAGGTTTAACAGGCAAGAATGAGTTAACAAACCAAAACATTAATCCTGATAAAAATAATAAGCAAAAAATAAGCTCAAAAGATAAAAAGGAAAATGTGACAAAAGAAAAGGTAAGCATAAAAGAAAGAGCAAAAGGCTTAGTAAACAAAGTAAAAGAGAACCGAATGAAAACAATTGTAGGAACAATAACAATTGTTTTATTTGCCGTAGTAGCCATAATAGCAGGCCAAGTAGTAAAAGAGCAAAACAGAATAAATGCAATGAGTGCAGAAAATAGAAGGGCGATGAATTATGAGCAAGTGCAAGAAGGAGACGAAGTAGTAGAAAATACAAATGGAGCAGTCAACTTTGATGCATTCTTTTTGCGTGACCTAAATGGAGATGGATATACAGAAAGTATAAGAGGAACAAGTAAAGAAATCGGGAAAGAAGATACATTGTACATGGAATTAAATGTACAAACAGAAGGATACCTAAAAAATGCAAAAATAGAGATAAATGGAGAAAACTTTTACCTACAAACAGCCTTACCAAAAGATGATGAGCTAAAGGACAATTACATAGGAAATAATATAAAAACAATAGAATTTAATGATTTAGCAAATGGAACCCAAAAATTACTAACAGGAGTTGTCAGAAGTGGGGATTATTCATATAACTCAAGAAAAGCAGAAGCAATAGGAAATAATATAAACAACTATAGCAAAGTAAATAGTGTAACTCTAACAGGAACATATGTAAATGGAGCAGGAGAAGAAAAAGAAATATCAAAAACAGTAGAATTCAATATAGATTGGTATGGAACAACAAAAGCAAATATATATACAACGAACCAAACAAAAAATATAGAAAATGCAATAGATGAAGAAAATGGAGTAGTTAACCTAGACTTTACAGTGTATACAGAAGAAACAAATAATGCATTAATTTTAAGTAAAAACCAAGTAGAAGGAGAGATACCAGAATTAAATGGATATGCACCAACAAGTGTAGAATATACAGGGAGTAATGGTGTGTTTAATTATGATGCAGAAACAAGAACATTTACGATAACGAGAGAATCAGTAGTTGCAGAAGATGGAACAGTAACAAGTGAGATATCAAGTAGTTGTAGTTATGGAATAAAAGTAACATATCCAATAGATGCATATTATGAGTTAGGAACAGAGACAGTTACACTAAAAGTTCCAGTAAAAACATATTATGAAGGATATAACAACCCAAATGAAGAATTCACAAATCCATATAAATCAAATATAGCAAGTGCAACAATCGTAGCAAATTATCAAAAACCATCAGGAACAGTAGCAAGGTTTGAAGTAACAGTAGGAAAATACATATCAAACCCAAGCTATAGATATATAGTGTCAAAACAAAAACCATTGAACATATATAATGGAATATCAGAAAATGAGACAGAAGATGAATATTTAGTAAAATGGTATGCAACAACAGGAAGTAGTGGAACAGGAAACATTATAATGAAAGAAACAAAAGATGGAGAAACACAAAAAACAGATGAGTTTATAAAAACAGATTCAAGCACAGAAAGTATGGAAGAAGTAACAAGCTTTACAGGAATATATTTCTCAAATCCAGAAAATATTTTAGGAGAAGAAGGAGAAATAAAAGTATATGACGAAGACACAGGAAATCTGTTAGTAACATTTAACAAAGATAATTGGAATAAATATTCAAGTAGCAATCCATACAAATATGAAATACCAGTAAAACACATAAGAGTAGAAACAAGTGAAGTAAAATCAAATCAAAATATGTATGTATACAATATAAAAACTTTAGATGATGAACAAATAACAACAAAATATACAAGAGAACAATTTGATAATTTACAATACATAAAATCAACATTAGCAGGATATATAGGTGGAGCATATATAAATACAGATACACATCAAGCTAATTATGAAGCCCCAGTATCAATAGCAAATATATCAATAAGTAATAATACATTATCAACACAAAGTACAGAAAAAAATGCAAAAATAACAATACAAACACAAGCAAATGCATCATATAACCAAGTAAAATGGCAAAATGGAACATTTTTAGTAAAAATACCAGATGAAATATTAACAACAGAGATAAATGAAGTAACAATCAGTAATAATGTACAACTAACAAGTTATGAATTAATAGAAAATGAAAATGGAACATTTATAAAAATAAACACACAAAATGATACACCACAAACATATACAATAACAATAGATGTAGACTTATCACCAGACCCAAGAATTGCAACGACAACAAAACAACTAGAACTATATGCAACAAATGAAGTAGGAAGTGACTATTATTACAAAACAGCAGACATCTATGATGTAAATAATAATTTAAACACAGAAGAGATGGTAAACAAAACAAGTACAAGCATAAGTTTAGTTTCACCAAACTCTTTATTAACCAACCAAACAGCAACAAATTATGATGAAAAAGGAAGTACAGTAGTATCACCAGAAATAGCAGACATAAAACCAGTGTATGCAGTGGTAGACCAAGAAGTAGAAGAACAAACAGTAGATATAGGAGTACAAATAAAAAATAATTATGCAAGCACAATAAGTGAAATACAAATACTAGGAAAGATACCATTTGAAGGAAATACATATGTATTAAGTGGAGGAGACCTAGGTTCAACATTCACAACAAAAATGGAAAACACAGGAATACAAATACCAGCAGAATTAGCACAAATAGCAAAAGTATATTATTCAGAAAATGAAACACCAGACAAAGAGCTAAGCAAAGAAGAAAATGGATGGAAAATAGCAGACCAAGTAGAAAATTGGGATAATATAAAAACATTCTTAATAGACTTAGGCGATTATGTAATGCCAACAGGAAAAGAATTTGTATTTAACTATACAGTAAAAATACCAAATGGACTAGAATTCAACCAAGTATCATATAGTCACCATGGAGTATATTTCTGTTTAGATACAGACCAAGGAAAATACAGAACACAAACAGAGCCAAATAGAATAGGATTTAGAATAGCAGAAAAATATAACTTAGAATTAACAAAATATCAAACAGGAAAAGACAAACTAGTACCAGGAGCAACATATAGTATAACAGAAATAACAACAAATGAAGGAGGAGAAGAAACAAGAGGAGAAAGCAAAACAGCAGTAACAAATGCACAAGGAATATTAACAATAAATAATCTATATGCAGAAAAAGAATATGAAATCCAAGAAATAAAAACACCAGATGATTATGAATTAAATTCAGAAATCATAAGGTTTATTGGACATGTCGATGAAGAAGGAACACTAACAATAGAAAAGAAACAAGGAACGACAAAAGGAGAAATCCAAGTAGAAAAACAAGAAGGGCAAGACTATAAAGTAAAAATACAAGTAGAAGATGAAGCAAAAGCAACATTAAAAGTGACAAAGAAAGAACAAGGAACAGAAAACCTAATACAAGGGGCAAGATTTAAATTAACAGGATATAATCTAAATGAAAATGGAAGAAATCTAACAACAAATGCAAATGGAGAAATAACATTTAGTGGATTATCAGTAAATCAAGAATACACTTTGCAAGAAGTAAAAGCAGAGGGATACTATTTAGCGAACCCAATAAAATTTAAAATAGTAAACAATGACGGAAACTACACAGTAGAGAAAATAGAAGATGAAAATGCAACAGGAGAAATAAAAGAACAAACAATAACAGAAGAAGATAGTATACCAACAATAAGTATAACAATAGAAGATGAAAAAATACCAACATATGATTTACAATTAATAAAAATAAAGAAAACAACAGAAAGTACAGTAAGTGATGATGAATTAATAGCAAAAGCAGAAACAGCATTAGCAGATACACAAGTAGAATATCTAGAAGGAGCAAAATTTAAACTATATAAAGGAACAGAAGAAATAGGAGAATATACAACAGACAGTACTGGTACAGTAACAATACCAGGATTGTATCAATATGTTTCTGAAAAAGATGTAGACCAAACATATACGTTAAAAGAAGTACTAGCACCAGCAGGATATGCAAAAGTAAAAGACATAACATTTAAAGTACAAGAAGTAGATGGAATATTAGTATTAAAAGAAATAAATGAATATGGAGAAGAAAACGATTCTACAAGATATACAGCAGAAGGAAATACAATAAAACTAACAATAGAAGATAGCCCATCATTCAAATTAATAAAGAAAGATGCAGAAACACAAACAACAATACCAAATATAAAATTTGCAATATACAATGTAGACAATGGAGAAGTACCAGCAACAGACAGCAAAGGGGAAATAATAGGAACAAAAGAAACAATAAACGGAAAAGAATATTATACAGTAACAACAAATGAAAACGGAGAAATAACAGCAGACTTACCAGAAGGACTATACAAAGCGGTTGAAGTACAAGCACCAGAACAATATGATATATCAAACTCTATATATTACTTCGGAATAGGAGCATCAAGAGAAGCACCAACAACAATGGGAGAAGCACAAGCAACTGGAATAGGGGGAAGTAGCAGTGATGAAATTACTTCAATAGCACCAACGAGTGATGGAGGATATATAGCAGTAGGATATTTTGAAAGTGATGAAATCCAAGTAGGAGACTATACATTGACGAATAGTGGAAAAGAAGATGGAATGCTAATAAAATATAGTAGAGAAGGAGAAGTAGAATGGACAAGAAGTGTAGGAGGAAGTGATTATGATCAAATAGTATCAGTAGCGCCAACAAATGATGAAGGAATAATAGTAGGAGGATATTTTGAATCAGATGAAATCCAAGTAGGAGACTATACATTGACGAATAGTGGAAAAGAAGATGGAATGCTAATAAAATATAGTAGAGAAGGAGATGTCGAATGGGCAAGAAGTGTAGGAGGAAGTAATAGTGAGGATATTCAATCAGTAGTAGCAACAAGTGATGGAGGATACATAGCAGGAGGAAATTTCCGAAGTAGCAGTATCCAAGTAGGAGACTATATATTGACTAATAATAGTAGCTCTATAGGATATTCTGATGGGATGATAATAAAATATAGTAGAGAAGGAGCCGTAGAATGGGTAAAAAGTGTAGGAGGAAATGGTGTTGATTATATATATTCAATATCGTCAACCGATGATGGAGGATATATAGCAGGAGGAAATTTCCGAAGTAGCAGTATCCAAGTAGGAGACTATATATTGACTAATAATAGTAGCTCTATAGACTATCCTGATGGAATGATAATAAAATATAGTAGAGAAGGAGATGTCGAATGGGCAAAAAGTGTAGGAGGAAGTGATGAAGATTCTATTCAATCAGTAGCTAGAACAAGTGATGGAGGAATAATAGCAGGAGGATATTTTGAAGGTAGTAGTATCCAAGTAGGAGATTATACATTGACGAATAATAGCTCTTTCACAAGTTATTCTGAAGGAATGATAATAAAATATAGTGCAGAAGGAGAAGTAGAATGGGTAAGAAGTGTAGGAGGAAAAGACCATGAGTATATCAATTCAGTAGCAGAAACAAGTGATGGAGGACTAATAGCAGGAGGATATTTTGAGGATAATATACAAGTAGGAGACTATGCATTGACGAATAATGGTTCAAACGATGGAATGATAATAAAATATAGTGCAGAAGGAGAAGTAGAATGGGCAAGAAGTGTAGGTGGAGAAGATTATGATGAAATAATATCAGTAGCAGAAACGAATGATGGAGGACTAATAGCAGGAGGACATTTTGGAAGTGATAAAATTCAAGTAGGAGAATATACATTGATGAATAGTGGTTCATATGATGGAATGATAATAAAATTTGAAGAAAAAGAATTAGTAAATGTAGATGTAACAAAAGCAGAAGGAATAGGAGGAGATGATGGAGATTATATCAATTCGGTAGCTGAAACAAGTGATGGAGGATATATAGTAGGTGGAGCTTTCAAGAGTGATGAAATTCAAATGGGAGAACATATACTTACGAATAGTAGTAATGAAAGTTATTATGGTTATGATGGAATGATAATAAAGTATAATACCGAAGGAGTCATAGAATGGGCAAGAAGTGTAGGAGGAAGTGAAGGTGATTATATAGAATCAGTAGCAGTAACAAGTGATGGAGGAGTCATTGCGGGAGGATATTTTGAAAGTAGTAGTATTCGAGTAGGAGAGTATACATTGACCAATAGTGGTGGATATGATGGAATGATAATAAAATATAGTGCAGAAGGAGAAGTGGAATGGGCAAAAAGAGTAGGAGGAAGTAGTGAAGAACAAATTACTGCACTAACTTTAACAAGTGATGAAGGAGTTATAGCAGGAGGATATTTTAAAGGTGCTAGTATTCAAGTAGGAGAATATACATTGACAAATAATTACAATTCTGATGAATATGACTATTACTCTGACGGAATGATGATAAAATATAGTGCAAAAGGAGAAGTAGAATGGGCAAGAAATGTAGGAGGAAATAATAATGACCAAATTACTACAGTAATCTCAACAATTGATGAAGGATATATAGTAGGAGGATATTTTGAAAGTGATGAAATTCAAGTAGGAAAGTACATATTGACGAATAGTGGAAAAGAAGATGGAATGCTAATAAAATATAGTAGTAATGGAATTGTAGAATGGGCAAGAAGTGTAGGAGGAAGTGATGATGATTATATAGAATCAGTAGAGCTAACAAGTGATGGGGGAACGATAGTAGGAGGATATTTTCATAGTAATAAAATTCAAATAGGAGATTATATTTTTACAAAAAGTGGATATAAAACTATTTCTGGTGGAATGATAATTAAATATGATAAAGAAGGAGCGGTTAAATGGGCTGAAACGATAAAAGGAAATAGTAGTGTAGAAATTCAAGGAGTAATGGGAACAAATGATGGAGGATATATAGCAGGAGGATATTTTAAAGGTGCTAGTATTCAAGTAGGAGAATATACATTGACGAATAGTGGAAAAGAAGAAGGAATGCTAATAAAATATAGTAGAGAGGGAGAAGTAGAATGGGCAAGAAGAGTAGGAGAAAGTGGTAATGAACAAATTACTGCAGTAACTTCAACAAGTGATGGAGGAGTAATAGCAGGAGGATATTTCGATAGTTCTACAATAGAAGAAGGAAGATTCAATTTAAAGAATAAAGGATATGATGACGGTTTACTATTAAAATTTCAACCAAATACAGGAGTTTCTGAAATTCAAGAACTAACAGTAGAAAACACAAGAAAAGAATTCAAAATAACAACAGATGTACAACAAAAAGATGGAATAAAAGGAGGAACTATCTCGGGAGAAGATGAAAATTCATATGAAATAGTAAAATATGGGGAAACAAGTACAAAAGAAATAAAAATGACACCAGAGGAAAATTATGAAATTATAGGGATTACAGTAAATGGAAAAGAATATCCATTTGAAGAAGATGCAGATGGAACATATACAATGCCACCATTTGAAAATATGCTAGAGGATAAGCATATAGTAGTAACATTTGCATTAAAAGATAATAAATTAACAATAAATAAGGTAGATAGTACAACAAAAGAACCATTACAAGGAGCAACATTTGAAATAAAGCAAATGGAAGTAGGAGAAGAAGGATATATAACAGAAATAACAACAAATAGTGAAGGACAAGGAATAGTACAAATACCATTTGGAAAATATCAAATAACAGAGATAAAAGCGCCAGAAGGATATGAACTAAATGAAGCTCCAATAGAAATCGAATTTAGAGCAGATGGAGATAAACATGAAATAACAATAGAAAATAGCGAAAAAGCAAAAGTAATAGTACATCACTATTTGAAAGACAATAATGGAGAATACACAACAACAAAAGTAGCAGAAGATGAAATATTAGAAGGGAAAGGAGGAGAAGAGTATAAAACAAATCCAAAACTAGATTTAGAAAAATATGAGTTAGAAAAAGATGAAAATGGACAATATGTAATACCAGAAAATGCAACAGGAAAATATACATCAGAAACAACAGAAGTAACATATTATTATGAGGAAAAAGAAATACCACTTACAGTATATTATTATATAGAAGGAACAACGGAGCAAGTACCATTAAAAGATGGTACAGTAGCAGAAGATATAGAGGTGAAAGGAAAAGAAAATGAAACATATAATACAGAAGAGATCAGTAGCGAAAAATTAGATGAAAGATATGAGTTAATAGCGATACCAGAAAATGCAAGTGGAGTATATACAGGGGAAGAAGTAATTGTTATATATTACTATAGACTCAAAGAAAAACCGTTAACAATAATAAAAGCAAACGAGGCCGGAGAAGTACTAGCAAATGCTGTGTTTGACATAGTTGATAAAGTGACAAATCAAACTAGACAAGTTATAACAAATGAAGAAGGAAAGGCAAAGATTGATTTACAGTGTAAAGAATATATAATTAAAGAAATAAAAGCGCCAGAAGGATATAAATTAAATAAAAAAGATATAAATATAACAATAGATGTGAATAAAGATAATATCTTGACAATACAAAATGAAAATATAAATTATTATAACTTTGAGATAAACAAAATAGATGCAGAAAGCAAAGAACCACTTTCTGGAGTGGAATTTGAATTAAAATACATAACACAATATGGAGAAGAAAAAGCAGAAAAATATGTAACAGATTCAAATGGAAAAATTTTATTAGAGAACTTAGAAGATGAAATAGTATATACATTAAAAGAAACAAATGTACCTAAAGGATATTTGCAAAATACAGAGGAAATACAATTTGTTATACATTATGTCGATGGAAAATATGAAGTAGAGATACTTAAAGAAAATTTAACAGACATAGCAATAGAAGGAAATACAATAAAAGCAAATATAGAAAATAAACCATCATTAAAAATAGTAAAACAAGATAATCATGGGAATCCAATACAAGGAGTTAAATTTACAATAACAAATGAACAAGGCCAAGAAGTAACAGATGGATTTGGAAATCCAGTAGGAGAAGTAGAAGAAATAAACGGAGAACAACTAAAAGTATTAACAACAAACGAAAATGGAGTAATAGCAGAAAATCTATTACCTGGAAAATATATATTAACAGAAGTACAAACACCAAGCAAATATATATTACCAGAAGAAAACGAAAGAACACAGACAATAGAAATAACACAATTAGGATATGAAAGAACATATGTAGAACAAACAGAATTATTACCAATAAATTTTGAAAATATATCAAATGTAATTGATTCTAATGTGTTAGAGAGTGAGTTAAGGAATACAGACATTACAGCTGATGGAAAAATAATATTAGCAACAGGTCTATTAGGAAATACTATAATAACAGGAGAAAACACCGTAACAGGAGAAGAGATAAATTTAAATGTTACAGGAGAGGAAAATGCAATAAATATAATATTTACACCAGAAGGAAAAGTAGAAAAAATAATAAAAATAGAGTCAGAGGAAAATAGTGCAAGTGTATCTACTAATATATTATCAATGCTAAATGGAGACAATGTAACATTAGGAATGTATATGGGAACAATAAGGATACCAGCAGAGAATACGATAAGTGGACAAGAATTTATCCTAACATCGAACAGAGGTATTTCGCAATTTATTGTTGTTTATAATGAAGAAGGAAAAGTAAAAATATTAAAAGATATATCATATCTAGGAATTGAATTAAATAATTTCAGTGATATTACGTTAAAATGTATTAATAATCAAATTACAATAATATATCCATATTCAGAAGATACATTAACAATACCAGCAGAAGAGGCAGAGCAACAACAAGAAATAAATGTAAATAATGAAATGGGATATATGATAGCAAATCTAAATGAAGATTTAAAAATAACAAGTATATATGCAATGAAAAATACATATGCTAAATTTGAACAAGAGACTATGGAACCATTAAGCACAGGTGAAAATATTATAGGAGGATATAATGATAGTGGAAGTATAATATTTACAGAAGATGAAACGGTAGCTGGAGAGACAATAGAATTAGATAACTCAGGAGATGGAATTATAGCAAAATATAACCAAGAAGGAAAAGTAGAATGGGCAAAAAAACTAGGTTCACAAGCTGAATATGGAGGATATAATAAAATTACAGAAGTATCAGATGGATATATTGCAATAGCATATTATCAAGGGAATATAGTAATACCAAAAGAAGAAACTGAATATGGAGAAGAAATAAAAGTAGAAGGTTCAGAGGAACAAGATAAATTAGTATTAATAAAATATACAGAAGAAGGAAAAGTAGAGTGGATAACAAACATTGACGAAAATATGGATATAGATAATAATACTCTAATAAAAGAAACAGAAGAAGGATATTCAATAATTGACACAAATAATATGTTAGTTGCTAAATATCAAAAAATATATGAACAGCCAATAGCAAAAGAACAAGCTATAGTAACAATACAAAATAAATTAGGTCAAGGAAATGTAATAGTACATCATTATAAAGAAAATACGACAGAAAGTTTAAGTGCAGACCAAACGATTACAGGAGAAATAGATTCAGCTTATGAAACGCAACCAGCAACAGATATACCAGTAAATTATGAATTAGTATCAATGCCAGACAATGCAACAGGAACAATAAAAGAAGGAACAACAGAAGTAATCTACTACTATAAATTAAAAGAGCCAAACATAACAGAACAAACAATAGAAAAAGAAAGCTCAACAGAAAAAATAACATTGCCAGATCAAGCAATAGACTATAATATAAACTATACAGCAAAAGTAGACAATTATATAGGAAATGCGACTGTAACAATAGTAGATACATTACCATATGAAATAGACTTAGAAAAATCAAATATAGCAAATGGTTCATATGACAGTGAGGAAAAAACAATAACATGGACAGAAGAAATTGGTGATATAGATACCTTTGTTAATGGTGAAAAAGAAATAAATATAACAAAAGAAATAAGTCTTGTATATAAAGATATAGATGTAACACAAGCAAAAGTGGAGAACACAGTAACAGGAACGATAAATTTAGAGACACCACAAAAGGAAGAAAAAGTAGAAGATACAAAAGAAATACCAACAGAATACACAACACAAATAACAGTAAACAAAATATGGAATGACAACGAAACACAAGCTGGAAGAAGACCAGAAAGCATCATAATAGTAGTAAAAAACGGAGACCAAGAAGTAAAAACACAAGAAATTACAAAAGCCAACATGGTAGAAGGAACAACAAATCAATGGTCAACTGTAATAGAAGGACTACAAAAATATGATGAAAACGGAAATGAAATCCAATATACAGTAGAAGAAAGAGAAAAGACAGAAGGAGACTTGAAATTCTATGAAGTAGAAGAAAATAATGTGGCAGTACAAGATAAACAAGCAACAATAAGAAACAACTTTAAAACACCAGATGATGTAATAAATGTAACAGTAAGAAAAATCTGGAACGATAATAATGATGCAAATGGAAAACGACCAGAAAGCATAAAAATACAATTGTTAGCAAATGGAGAATTTTCAAAAGAACAAACTATAGACGAAGAAATTAGTGAAAATGATGCTCCAAATATTTGGGAATACACATTTGTAGACTTAGCAAAATATGATGAAAATGGACAAGAAATACAATACACAGTACAAGAGCAAGAGGTAAATAAAGATGACTTGAAATTCTATGAAACAACAGAACCAACAGGAGATATGGTAAATGGATATGAAATAACAAATACATTTACAGTACCAAATGAAACGATAGAACTAAAAGTAAATAAAGAATGGAGAGACAATGAAACCCAAGCTAAAAGAAGACCAGGAACAATTGTAATAAATGTAAAAGCCGAAAATGCAGATAACAATGACCCAGAAGCAGTTATTGATACATATGAGCTAAATACAAAGACAGAAACAAGCCATACATTTAAAGGATTACCAAAATACAACAGTAAAGGAGAAGAAATAGAATACAAAGTAGAAGAAAAAGAAAAGAATGCAGACGACTTAAAATTTTATGAAACAACAATAGGAGAAATAGCAAATGTAGAAGAAAACAAAAAAGAAGTAACAATAATAAATACATTTGAAAGACCAAAAGACTTGACAGAAATAACAGTAACCAAGGTATGGAATGATAAGAATAATGAAGCAGGAAAACGTCCAGAAAGTATCAAATTACAATTAAAAAATGGAAATAACATGATAAAAGAGCAAGAAGTAAATGTATCAAATGTAGATGTTGTAACAGGCGAACAAGAGGAAGCAATCATAGAACAAATAAATAACAATGTAACAGGAAGTGGAACAGAGTTATTAAGAGCAGAAGAAGTAGAAGTATGGCAATATACATTTACAGAAGTAGACAAATATGATGATAATGGACAAGAAATTGTATACACAGCAGATGAAACAGAAGTAAATAGTAATGACCTAGAATTCTATAATAAAGAAATAAAAGGTTTAACAGTAATAAACACATTTACACAAGATACAACAAAAGTAAATGTACCAGTAACAAAAATTTGGGAAGACAATGAAATTCAAGCACAAAGAAGACCAGAAAGTGTAATAATAGTATTAAAAGCAAATGGAGCAGAAGTAGATAGATACGAATTAAGTACTAAAGACGAGATAATTGAAACTGAACCAGTGAACAATAGTACAGAAAATAGCAATATAAATAAAAACAATATGCAAGAAAGTATAGGCGTAAACAATGAAACTAAAGCAAATGGAAATACTTCAAATACATGGGGATATGTATTTAAAGACTTACCAAAATATGACGAGTACAACAATATTATTAATTACACAGTAGAAGAGAAAGAAAAGACCCCAAGAGATTTAAAATTCTATACAAGCAAAGTTGAAGGAACAACAATAACAAACACATTCACAAGACCAACAGATACAATTAGTATAGAAGTAAGTAAAAAATGGGAAGACCAAGAAGACAAGTATAAGAAAAGACCAGTATCAATTAGACTACAAGTAAAAACAATAGGAGAAAATGGTACAGAGCCTAATTCAAATGAAAATAATACAAATGAAATTGTAGTAAAAAGTGCAGTAGTAACAAAAGAACAAAACTGGACCTACACATTCACAAAACTAGATAAATATGATGAAAACGGACAAGAAATAACATATACAGTAGATGAACAAGAAGTAATGGAAAATGACCTATACTACTATGGAAAAGAAGTGGGAGAAGTAATAGACAAAGCAGGAGAAACAAATGTAAAAGAAGCAGAAATAACAAACACAATGAACAAAACACCATCCACAGTAGTGGTAAAATATGTGGATAAGAACACCGGAAAAGAGATAACAGATGAAAAGACAAAAGAAGGAATAATAGGAGATCCATATGACGTAACAGAAGATGTAAAAGAAATCCCAGGATACACCCTAGTAGAAGAGCCAGCAGAAAAAACAGGAATATATACATCAGAGCCACAAGAAAAAATCTACTATTATGCAAAAAATACAAAAGTAACAGTAAAATATCTAGAACAAGACGAAACACCAAATGACATAGCGGATAACAAAGTACTAGCACAAGAAAAAACAATGTTAGGATATGAAGGAGAAAACTATTCTACATTTGCAGAAGATATTGAAGGATATACACTAGTAGAGACAACAAACAACACAAGTGGAGTAATGCAAAGAGAAGAAATAGTAGTAATCTACTACTATGCACCAAACACAAATGTAGTAGTAAAATATCTAGAAAAAGACAACACACCAGAAGATAACACAGACAACAAAGTGCTAGAACCAGAAAGAACAATAGAAGGATATGTAGGAAAAGAATACAAAACAATAAAAGAAGACATCCCAGGATACACATTTATTGAGTCAACAGAAAACACAGAAGGAGCAATGACAAAAGACCCTATAGAAGTAATCTACTACTATGCACAAAATACAAAAGTAATAGTAAAATACTTAGAAAAAGATGATACACCAGAAGACAACACAGATAACCAAGTATTAGCAAAAGAAGAAGTAATAGAAGGATATGAAGGAAAAGAATATGAAACAGAGCAAAAAACAATTGATAACTACACATTTGTAGAGTCAACAAATAACACAAAAGGAAATATGACAAAAGAAACAATAGAAGTAATTTACTATTATGCACAAAACACAAAAGCAAAAGTACAACACATAGATAGAGAAACAGGAAAAATTCTAAAAGAAGAGACCAAAAACGGAAAAGTAGGAGACATATTTGAGACACAAGCAGAAGACTTTGAAGGATATGTACTAGTAGGAAGTCCAGAAGAGCCAAATATAGTAATGGATAAAACAGGAGAACAAGTAGTAAAATACTATTATGCCCATGTATCAGCAGGAGTAATAGAAAAACACATAGATGACATTACAGGAGAATTGCTATATAGTGAAGAACACAAAGGAAATGAAGGAGACTACTACAACATACCATCAAAAACATTTGAAGGATATGACTTAGTAACAGAAGACAGCGAAGGAAACTCAAAACTACCTACAAATGCAGAAGGAAACATGACACAAAACCTAATAGAAGTAAAATATTATTATATTAAGAAAGCAAAAGTAATAGTAAAATACCTAGAACAAGACAATACACCAGAAGACCTAACAGATAACCTTGTATTAGAAGATGAAGAAACAATAGAAGGACATGAAAATGATGATTATACAACAACAGCAAAAGACATAAAAGGATACAATCTAGTAGAAACACCAGAAAATGCAACAGGAAAAATGGAAATAACAAAAAATCCAGACGGAACATATAACACAGAAATAATAGTAGTATATTACTACAAGAAACAAGCTGGAGGAGTAATAGAAAACCATATAGACATACATACAAACAAAAAACTTGCAGTAGAAGAACATGAAGGAAATGTAGGAGACGAATACAACATACCAGCAAGAGGATTTGAAGGATATGACCTAGTAGCAGTAGACGAAGAAGGAAACAACATGTTACCAACAAATGCAAAAGGCCAAATGACAGAAGAAGTAATAGAAGTAAACTACTATTATGAAAAACAAGCAAAAGTAAAAGTAGAATACATAGACAAAGAAACAGGAAACAAACTAGATGAAGAAGAAATACAAGGCCATGTAGGAGACAGTTACGAAACAGAAGAAAAACAATTCGAAGGATATGACCTAGTAGAAAAACCATCAAATAGTAAGGGAGAAATGGAAGAAGAAGAAATAATAGTAAAATACTATTATGAAAGAAAAGCAGAAGTAGAAGTAAAATACCTAGAAAAAGGAACAGACTATGAAGTATCACCAACAGAAACAATAGAAGGCCATGTAGGAGACAAATACGAAACAGAACAAAAAGAAATCCCATACTATAAATTTGTAGAAAAAACAGAAAACTACAAAGGAGAGATGGAAAAAGACAAAATAACAGTAATCTATTACTATGAAAAACAACTATTCAACCTAAGTGTAGACAAATGGGTAGAAAATGTAAATGTAAACGGAATAAGCCAAGGAACACAAAGTATAACAACAAAAGACCAATTATACAAAGTAGACATACATAGAAGTAAAACAGAAACAGCAGACATAAAAATAACATACAAGATAAGAATAACAAACAAAGGAGAAATAGAAGGAACAGCAGGAGAAATAGTAGAAGTAATCCCAGCAGGATACAGCTTCAACCAAGAAGACAACAGTATATATTGGGAAAACAAAAACGGAACATTAACAACAGATGCCCTAAAAGATGAAATGATACAACCAGGACAATACAAAGAAATAGAAATAGTATTAAGATGGGAAAAAGGAGAAAACAACTTCGGACAAAAAGACAACCTAGTAATCCTAAGCAATTTAGACAACCCAGCTGGATACGAAGATGTAAACAAAGAAGACAACAGTTCAAGTTCAAGTATGTTATTAACAATTGCTACAGGACTAGACAGAAATGACAGAATAGTTATCATAGGAATAGTACAAATTGTTCTAGCAATAAGTATTGGATTACTACTTAGCTACAAGAAAAAAGAAAAAAATTCTAAGTAGAATTTTTGAGAAAAGTAAATACTAATTTGCTAATGAAATTTGTTAGAGACTTCGAATGAATAGAAAATAAATAATAAGAGACAGTTAATTAGAAATAGTTAGCTGTCTTTTATTTTTATACAAACTTTAAGGCTTTCCGATTTGTTCTACAATAAGAAAGTGATACTTCCATATTGCATAAAAGTCTTTTTTTCCAATGGTTGTCCAAAAACTATCAAATCTTTTTTTTATCAGCTATTGACAAAATGAAAAAGAAATAGTAAAATGTTAGCACAAACTAACAAAATAGAAAGGAGAATTATGAAACTAACAAATTCCCAAGAAGAATATTTAAAAACTATATATATATTAGAAAAAAGTAGTGGTAAGGTTAGAGTTACAGATATAGCACAAAAGTTAAAGATAACGAAACCAAGTGTTAATCGAGCCATAAAAAATCTAAGAGACTTAGACTTAATAGAATACGAAGTTTATGGAGATATCAACCTAACATATCAAGGGGAAGAAAAAGCAAAAGAAATCATAAAAAAACATGATATTATAAAAATGTTTTTAATAGACATACTAGAAGTAGATGAAAAAGATGCCGAAGAAGAAGCAAAATCGATGAAACATGCTATGTCACCGGATACTACTAAAAAACTAGAAAGATATATAAGCAAAATTATGGATTTAGGAGATTTAGATTGTGACTATGATAAAGACAACCCTAAGTGTCAAAGTTGCATTAAAATAACCATAAAAAATAGATTAAATAAAAAAAATAAAATGGAGGTTAAAAAATGATATTAGAATTAGAAAATATATGTTTTGAAAGAGATAATAAAAAAATCTTAAATAATATAAATTTACAAATAGATTTAGGAAAATTTATAGCAATAACTGGCCCAAATGGTTCAGGAAAATCTACATTAGTAAAAATGATTATGGGAATAGAAAAACCAGATTCAGGAAAAATCATATTTGATGGAAAAGATATAACAAATATGGAAATAAATGAAAGGGCAAAATTGGGAATAAGTTTTGGATTTCAACAACCTGTTAAATTTAAAGGAATTACAGTATATGATTTGCTAAAAATATCAGCAAATAAAAAAATAACAAAAAAAGAAGCATGTGAAGCTTTAGCTAAAGTAGGTTTATGTGCAAAAGAATATGTAGATAGAGAAGTAAATGGATCATTATCAGGAGGAGAATTAAAAAGAATAGAAATTGCAACAGTAGCATTAAGACAAACTAAACTAACAATTTTTGACGAACCAGAGGCAGGAATTGATTTATGGAGTTTTAATAATCTGATTGATATATTTGAAACAATGAGTGAAATAACAAAAGGAACAACAATTATTATTTCACATCAAGAAAAAATATTAGAAATAGCTGATGAAATCATTTTAATGAAATCAGGAAAGATAAAAGAGATTGGTACAAGTGAAGAAATTTTAAATAAAGAAATAAAAGGTAAAGAATGTTGCCAAAAAAGAAAATGCAAAATATAAAAATAAATTTAATGAAAAATAATAAAGAAATATATAAACAATATGATTTTAAATATAATAGAAAAAGAAATATATAAGTAGCATAGTTGTGAATATAATGGAAAAGTAAATATACAACTAACTTAGTTGTGAATATAATAATTAAAGAAAAAGCGCATAAAAATTTTTCGTGTCAACAAATTTCTATACTTTTTTGAGAATTAAAAAATACATAGTCAAATAAAAAAGTAGAGAAAAGTTCGTGTTAATCGAAAATTTATACATTAAGAAAGGGAGGTCAGTAAAATGGAATCAAAAAATTTAAATGAAATAGATGAGCAATTATTAAGTGAAGTATCAAACTTAGAAAACATTACAAAAGGTGCATATAATATAAGAAAAAATGGAAAAGGAGTAGAAAGACAAGTAACAGAAAATGTAAATATCGTAACCAAAAAAGATGTATCAGGAATTGATATATATGTCAAAGAAAATACAAAATTTGAATTTATTCATATACCAGTAATCATTACAGAAAGTGGATTGAAAGACCTAGTATATAATGATTTCCATATCGGAAAAAATGCAAATGTGATAATAATAGCAGGTTGTGGAATTCATAATGACCATCACAAAGATTCAGAACATGATGGGATTCATAGATTTTATTTAGAAGAAGGAGCAAAAGTAAGATATATAGAAAAACATTATGGAGAAGGAAATGGAGATGGAAAAAGAATATTAAATCCAGTAACAGAAGTATATTTGAAAGCCGGAAGTAGCTTAGAAATGGAAAGTACACAAATAAAAGGAGTGAGTTCAACAATAAGAGAAACAAAAGGAGTTTTAGAAAATGATACAAATTTTGTTGTTACTGAAAAAATAATGACAGATGGAAAACAATATGCTAAAACAATATTTGATGTACAATTAAATGGTGAAAACTCTAGTACACATGTAACATCTAGGTCTGTTGCAACAGGAGATTCAAAACAAGAATTTATTTCTAAAATATATGGAAATGAAAAATGTTTTGCACATAGTGAATGTGACGCCATAATAAAAGACAATGCAATTGTTACTGCAGTACCTGAAATAACTGCAAACAATGTAGAAGCAAATTTAATCCATGAAGCAGCTATAGGGAAAATTGCAGGAGAGCAATTGATAAAACTTATGACATTAGGGTTATCTGAAAAACAAGCAGAAGAAGAAATTATAAATGGATTTTTGAGATAGGGATGTTTTTTACTTTATAGGAAATTGCATTTCCTATAAAGTAAAAAATATAGGTGCACAGAAAAATTGCAAAGCAATTTTTCGCGTCGACAAATCTTATACGCTTCTTGCTAGACCTTAATTTAATGTAACAAATATTAAAAGTAGAGAAAAGGTCTAGCGAAGCTAGATTTGTTTTGTCACAACATCCTGAAAAATTTTAATAATATATTTTGCATTTTTCAATTTTGTGTTATAATCAAATAAAAAAAGGAGTTAATCATGGCTAAAAAGGGAAAACATGCAAAAGGAAGAAAAAATTCTAAAAAAATTCAAAATGACAATACAAGTGAAGATATAAACCAAGGAGAATCCCGTGAAAACAAAGAAATATTTGATGATTTAATAATTAAAATAAAAAAATTTTTTAATAAAAAGCAAAACATAAAAAGAAATAATGTTTCAAGAAAAAATCAAAATACAAAAAGTAGACCAGTAGGAAAAAGTAAATCAAATAATAAAGTATCCAATAAATCAACAAAGCGAAGTACACAAATTAATAAATATAAAAAAAGTAAGACAGAAAATAAAAGAAAAAATAATATAAAATTATTAGCAAAGCCTGTATTTATATTAATTTTAGTAATAGTTATAATAATATTGATATGTATTAGCCTTGTAAATGGTAATAAAGAAGATAAGGTACCCCAAGAAGCAGAAAGTCAAATAGAAGAAGAAAGTATAGAAACTGCTAGTGTGGAGGAAGAACCTGTGGAAGAAACAGTAGATACTAATATAGAACAGTTGATAGGTGAAATTAGGGCAGAAAATGAGTTAGATGTAAGTAATTTTTATTTTTTCTTTTACAATATAGAAAAGAAAAAATATTATTTCTATAATGAAAATGCATATTTTACAGCAGCAAGTACCATAAAAGTACCTGTCTCAATGATATATTATGATAAAATTTATAATGGAGAAATAAATTTAACAGATACTTTAAAATATAACAAAAATGACTATGAAGCAGGTGGAGGAACAACAACAACAGATTATAAAGTTGGAGATAGTGTACCAATTTCATATCTTTTAGAACAAACAATTGTTAACAGTGATAATACAGCGTTAAACATTTTAATTCATAATTTAGGATATCAAAAATGTAAAGAAGAAATAGCAAAATATACAGATATGAAATTAATAGAAGACTTTTATACATCAAATGTAGCAAGTGTTTCATATTACTATGATGTATTGAAATATCTATATCAGAATGAAGAACAATATAGTACTTTAATAGAACATATGAAAAAATCATCAGGAGGAGAATATTTAAAAGCAAATTTACCTCAATATGATGTAGCTCACAAATACGGCTCATATAATGGGTATGTCCATGATTATGGCATCATCTATGGTGAAAATACATATTTAGTAGGAGTATTTACTAAAAATGTTGAGAATGCAAGTGAACTGATTGCTGAAATTGGTCAAAAAGTAGTGGAATGCGTAGAGACAGAGAATTCAGGAGATACAACAGTACAGACAGAAAAAATAGAAAATGCAAATAATACCGCAAATAATGAATCCACAAATAGTTAAGACTCTAATAATAGAATTAACAAAAAATTATAAGAAAAAAGAAAATGTTTAGATTGTATTAAATAAACCCAAAATATTGAAAGAAACTCAAATATTTTGGGTTTATTTTATTCATATAATAGGAAAATGACACTTTCCCATTGTATAAAAGTTGCTTTACTCCAACGGTTGCCTGTTTTACCAATATCATATTATTCAACTTCTTTTTTCCATAAACCATGTTTGTTACAATAAGCATATATGCATGAACCAGGAATATATGGAAAACGACATTCAGCATTTTGCTCAGGAAATAATTTAACAGTATATTCTTTGTTATCTGATACTAAAGTTATCCATTCAATAAAATGCTCTTTTTCCATAACATGATTTACAGTAACGAAAATTTCATCTTCAACTTTTTCGTAGTTTGGAACATGTTTTTCTACAACAGCGTCTACTGAATTTGGTTTTAAAACTTCCATTGGTTCATTGCAACAAATGATTCCACATCCTTCACAAGTGCAATCTTCAATAACTTTTACAGTTGCTCCACATGATTTACATCTTTTTATAACTAATTCATTTTTCATAATTTGAATCCATCCTTTCTTTTACTTTTACAAAGTATTTAAATTTTTCACAAGTATATTATATCATATGGCAAACTATATCTGCAACTTATAAATTTTGTTTTTTTATTTCATAATAGTGATATTAAAAAAAGTTCCAAATAAATTGTGGAACTCTTTATACTATTTGGTTGCGGGGGCAAGACTCGAACTTGCGACCTTTGGGTTATGAGCCCAACGAGCTGCCAACTGCTCCACCCCGCGATGTATTGACTTAATAATTATACACCTATCATACTACTATTGTCAATAGATTTTGAAGAATTTTATTAGGGAAAAATTTGTTTATTCTGTAATGTTAGCCATTTAATGAATAAAATTTATATATTATTAGTTTTAGAATGTTTAAGAATTAGCTGTGAATTGTAACGGTAGGTGTTATTATTTATGTCTCAAATCTATTATATATAATGTATAAATATTAGTATTGAATAAAGTTTAACTGTAATTGGAGTATTTGTAGAAATCTCCAATCTAAAGAAAATGATATATTTTTCAGTTATAATATTATATGTTAAAATATAAAAAATATAACTATAAAATGTCAATTAACAAACTAATTGTTTAAAGATGTCTATATATTGTTTTTTGTATATAATTAGATAAAGCTATTATTTAGTAACTATTAATTAAAGTGAAATACTAACAACTTCTTGAGAAAAAACATTTTTTATGGTATATTTTTTTTAGGTTTATAGGTATCCTTTAAAAACCTAAATATATTATACAAGGAATAAAAAATGGATAAAAGTAAATCTATAGAAAAAATTAAAAATATTATAGAATCAGATTTTAAATGTTCAGAAGATCGTAAAACAGAAAGTATAGAAAAAATAGAAGAAATACTAAAAAGATTAGAAAGTAATATGCTAGAGATAAAAGACTTAAATGGGAAAAGATTTATTATACCAGATTATCAAAGAGCATATAGATGGGGACCTGATGAAATTGAAAAGTTAATAAAAGATATAAATGAAAGGGATGATAAATCATATTTTTTACAACCAATAATATACAGAGAAGGCAATGAAGGAAAAGATATCATTATAGATGGGCAACAACGTTTAACTTCAATTTATATCATTTTAAAAGTACTAGAAAAATACGAAAAAGTAAATAATGAAATACCTAAATACACAATAGAATATGAAACAAGAAATGATAGTACACAATATTTAAAAGACTTCAATAATGATAGCATAAAGTTAAATATTGATATATTTCACATGAATTGGGCAAAAGAAACTGTAGAAGAGTTGATTCAAAAAGATAAGTTAAATATAGATAAACTAATAAAAAACATATTGAAAACAAAATTCATATATCATAAAGTAGAAGAAAAAGACGAGAATAAAATTTTCCAAAGAATAAATACAGGTAAAATTGCTTTAACAAATGGAGAACTAGTAAAAGCAATACTATTAAATGAGAAAAGTAGTGAAGAGAGAAATGAATGGGCTGTAATTTGGGATCAAATGGAAAAAGAGCTACATAATGAAGATTTTTGGTGTATGTATAATAATGATTTATCAAAATATCAAGATACTAGGATAGACTACGTTTTAGAAGTTGTAGCTAAAAAGATAGAAAAGGAAAACAAAGTAAAAGTTACTGAAAAAAGTGTGTATTGGATTTTTGAAGTTTTGGATGAATACAGTAAACAAAATAGCATTAATGAATTATGGGAAAAAATAAGGGAATGTTATAGAATTCTAAAAAAATGGTATGACAACATAGAAATATATCATTTAGTTGGATATATCATAAATAATGATTATAAAGACCAAAGAATATTAGATTTGATTGAAGAATATGAAAAATGTGATGATAAGAAACAATTTATAGATAAATTGTATGAGATTATAAAAGATCAGAACAAGAATATTTCCATAGAGACGGGAAAAATACCACAAAAGTTTAAAAATCAATATATGCAAGATATAGTAAGTAAACAAAAGGTATTTATAGAAGATGAAAAAACATTAAAAATTGTTTGTGAAAATTTAGTTTATAATGAGAGATCAAGTTCTATTAATATAAAAAAAATTTTATTGTTATTTAACATATTAACATTCTTAAAAAAAGATGATATATCTAAAATAGAGGACAATTATAAAAACAAAATTGATAATATTGAAAAAAATCGTTTTTCTTTTGGATGTTTTAAAAATGAGCAATGGGATATAGAACATATACATGCTAAAAATGATGAAAAAGACAGCAGAAAAGAAAATCTGGAACTACTTAAAGAAGCAATAAATGAAGAGGATAAATCAAAATTAGATCAAATACAAAAAGAGATAATAGCTAATCATGATGATAAAAAAGAAAATATAGAGTCATTAGTTTTTAATGAATTTTATGAAAAAGTACTTTTAAATAATGCTGGAGAAAATGAAGACAAGGAAATGAGTGATGATTATGAAATGAATACATTAAGAAATTTAACTTTGTTGGACAGCAAGACTAATAGGGAATACAAAGATAATGTATTTATAATAAAAAGGCATATATTATTAGAAAAAGATAAAAACAGATTTTTTATTCCAATTTGTACCAGAAATGTATTTTTGAAATATTATTCAAAAAATATAAGGCAAATTGCTTATTGGAGTGAAACAGATGGTAATGATTATTTAAATGAGATAATAAAAACAATAGGAAATAGTCCAATATATAATAAGGAGAATAAGAAAAGTGAATAATGAAGATATGAGTTTTGTAAATTTTATAAAAAAATATGATATAAAAATCCCGATAATACAAAGAGATTATGTACAAGGAAGAAAAAACGCAAAAGATATAAGAGAGAACTTTGTAGAAACAATTTTTGACAGCTTACAATCATGTGAAGAGTTAAATCTTGAATTTATATATGGAAATATTTATAAAGATAATGATGGAAATGAGATATTTGAACCAATAGATGGGCAACAAAGATTAACAACATTATATTTAGTTACCTTATTTTTAGCTTTAAGAGAAAAAAACATTAGTGAATTAGAAGAATTACAAAAAAGAAATTTTTCATACGAAGTAAGAAATTCAAGCAAGGAATTCTGTAGTGAATTAAAAAATAATTTAATTTCTGAGATACTAAATTCATGCAAAGAATCTAGCAATGAAACAAAAAAAGACTTCATACTAAATAATATAAAAGAATATATAATAAATCAAAAATGGTATGACGAAGAATGGAAACATGATCAAACTATCCAATCAATGTTAGAAATGTTACAAACGATACAAGATAAATATAATGAAGAACCACGAGGAGAATTATATAGTAATTTGGAGAAGTATATAAATTTTAAATTTATAAATACTAAAGATGATGAATTAGAAGAGGATACATATATTAAATTAAATGCAAGAGGAATAAAATTATCAATATTTGAAAAATATAAAGCATCATTTTTAGAATATGAAAAATTTAGAGAAACATATTCACGAAAAATTGATGGTATATGGAATGACTGGATTTGGAAAAAGATTAATTTAGAGGATTATAAAAAAGACAATACAATTTTTGATAAAGCTTTTTATGGGATTTTCAGAGCAATACTAACTAACGAATATGCCCAAAGGCACAAAATTATTAATTACAAAACAGATATAAGCAATAATGAACTTGATGATTTAATTAATGAAGAAAATTTGGAGTTTACTAGATATAAAAAGTTAATGCAAAATGATATAGAAGATGTACTATTAGATATAGGAAAGATTTTTGATTTTTTTGTAACTACAAATATTGAAAACGCTAAAAATGAATTTAATAAATATATAGATTTAAATGAAATGATAAACAAACAATTAATACCAGTAAAAAAAGATGAAAAAGACAGCAATAAGTTAAAAGGTAATATAGAAAGATGTGAATTTTATGCTATATGTTTATATGCAGTTCAAAATTATAATAAAGAATTAAATGAAGAAAATTATATTCAGTGGACAAGGATTGCAAGAAATCTTATACCAAGAACTATAAGTAGTAACTCAGAATATACAATCATAATAAATAATTTATATGATATATATAATAAATTTAAGGAATCAGACAATTATTTAGAAACATTTTCAAAACTAAATATCGAGATAAATGAAAATGATATTGCATTAGACAAGATATTTAAGAAGAAAACAAAACAAGAAATTATGAAAGCAAAGGCAATGTTAATAAATAATGAATGGAAAAATTTAATTCAAGAAAATGATGAAAATAAATATTTAGCAGGAGAAACAAATTTCCTATTAGATTTTTGTGGAATTAGTGAAAAAATTGAAAGTGGAGAAATATGTACTGACGAAAGTTATTTTAATAAATATAAAGAATATACAAAAATAAAAAATATAATATTTCCTGAAGATGAAGAAAAAATGTGTGAAGATTTGGATAAATCATTTGGAAAAGAAAATGAAAAGTGTGATAATACCCACAAACTATTAACAAGAGCTTTATTTGCAATTAGTGAATGGAATGAAAATGAAAAGTATATACTAGACGAAAAAGAAAAAATTAATAAAGAATATGGCTATTTAATCAGTATGAAAAATTGTCATTATTCGTTTTTATCAAATTCATATGATAGGGATTATGGTTGGAGAAATATATTTAAAGAAGAAAATAAAACAAATTGCTTATATTTTAAAATATTGATGAATGATATGATTAAAGAAAATGTAGATACTAAAGAAAAAATGATACATAGATTAAATCAAATTATAAAAAATAGTAAGGCTATAAATTGGAAAAAGTACTTTATAGATAGTGATGATGTATATTATTTAATGAATAATGGACTAAATTTATTAAAGATAGAATCGTTCGAAGATAATAAATATAATATATTTATATTAAAAGGAAAAGCTGATAGCAGTAATTCATTACCTTTATTTTTTGTAGCACTAGATAAAAAAGCAAAGAAATATAATTTGAAGATTAAATCAAAAGGGGAAAATTTAACAGAAGCGTGGACGGTAGGTTTATATTATAACTTAAATAAAAAGAAAATTATTGATGAAATTAATGATAAAGAATGTTTGATTTCTATGAGTAGAGATGAAACAACTAGTATAGTGAGTTATTATAAAGATATTTCTAATCTTAATGAAGAAGAAAAGCAAAACGTTGATGAAATCTTAAAGGAGATTGAAGAAGAATTTCAAATTGAATTTCTTGAAGAAAATTCATAAATAATATATAAATGACTACAATTCTAGAAAACCAGAAGAAATATTAAATTAATTTAGAAACTTTGCTATGAAGGCATAACATTTTAAACATTAAGATTTTCAAAAAATAAAATATATTGGTCAGAGTTTTTGACCAATATATTTTATAAGTCCATGATAATGAGGATTACCATGAGGTAAATCCATTATATATTCATCTGAAATTAAAACAGTAGTAAAATCACAAAACAATTGTAAGACTTCATCTTTAGTAAAATGACTTATATAAGTATTTGTAGCCTTATCATAAAAAATATTATTTTCTATAACATCAAAATTGGGGTTATCAAGTTTAAAAGAAAAACTAGGATCCTCTGTTGAAAACAAAGAAATATAAACTAAACCATTTTTTTTCAAACCAGATTTTATATTATTAATAATGTTTAATACATCATCTTTATGTAAAAAGTGCAAAACATTTCTAGACATTATTAAATCATATTTATTAGTCTCAATATTAAAATTTCTTATATCATCATGAATTAATCTAATATTAGAAGAAGATTTTTTACAGATTTCTAAAGCCTTTTCAGAATAATCAATGCCAGTTACATTATATCCAAGCTCTGCCAAAGGAATTGAATTATTTCCTTCGCCAATACCTAAATCTAATACATCTTTTCCGTCAAGTAATTTGAGAAATTTTTTTAATTCTATATCTATTTTAGATTTTCCCCATATAGGTGAAGGATTAGTATAATAATTATCATAATTTATGGCATTTCCTTTCATATAAGCCTCCCTGAATTTATATTTTTTTGAGTTTGCTTGAATTATAACTATTATTATTTGAAAAGTCAAATTATGGATTAAAGTGTTACAGTTCAATAAGAACATAAATCGTTAAATTATTCAATGTGTATAAATTCTAATTTTTTATAAAAATGCTTTAAAAAGAATTTTGAAGTCAAAAAAATTTTCTTACTGAACTGTAACATTAAAGTTAAGAAAAATTTTATAAATTATTGAAGAAAGAATTATTTTATGCTATAAATGTTTTAGAAAAAATAAAAAATTATTTGTTTAAATATTCCATATATAATAAGTGTATTTCACAAAATTACAAAATTAGCACTGAATGAGAAAATCAATATGAACTGGAAGAGAATTTGTTAGAAAGATATAGCGTAACAGGATATATAAAAAAATAAATTTGGAGGAACAATTATGGAACTAAGAGAAAAAATTGAGAAATATCAACCATATAATGAACAAGAAGAAAAAGATAAACAAACAATGTTAAAATATATAGATACATTTGATGATGTACTAACAAGAAATAATGAATTTGGTCATTTTACAGCATCATCATGGGTTGTAAACAAAGAAAAAACAAAAGTACTAATGATATATCATAATATATATAAATCATGGGCTTGGACAGGTGGACATGCAGATGGAGAAAGTGATTTATTAAAAACAGCTATTAGAGAATTAAAAGAAGAAACTGGAGTAGAAAATGTAAAAGTTCTTAATGATGATATATTTTCACTAGAGATTATATGTGTCAATGGACATGTAAAGAGAGGAAAGTATGTTTCATCACATGTGCACTTGAATTTGACATATCTTCTAGAGGTGGATGAAAATGAGGCTCTAAGAGTAAAAGAAGACGAGAATAGCGGTGTTAAGTGGGTAAATATTGAAGATGTGGAAAAGGTTTCAACTGAAAAATGGGTGGTAGAAAATGTTTATAAAAAAATAAATGAAAAATTGAAAAAAATGGATTAGATATGAATTAATGATATGGAAAATTACATATAAATACATGTAAAGAGACTAGAGGCACAAGATGATAATCTTGTGCCTTCTGTCGCGCAAAAGTAAGTTGGAAGATAAGGTAGAAATGTAAAAATGGTAGGAGGTGATTTAAGTGGAAAAAGAAAAGAGAAAATAGATTTAAAAACAATTTTAGAAGCGCAATTATATTTTTAGAAGATGATTGTAAAACGATAAACAATATGATAAAATACAAAACATAAGAGGTGAAAAAATGCAGAATAAAATAAAGCCATTTGTAAAATGGGCAGGAGGCAAAGGTAGCCTATTAAATCAACTAGAAAAGTTTTATCCATCAGAATTACAAAATGGCAAAATAGATTGTTATATAGAGCCTTTTGTTGGAGGAGGAGCAGTATTAATAGATATACTGCAAAATTATAAAGTTAAAGAAACGTATGCTTTTGATATAAATTTAGAATTAATAAATTCTTATAATGTAATAAAAAATAATATTGATGAATTGATAGCTAATTTAAAGTTATTAGAAAGAGAATATTTGTGTATGGAAAAAGAAAATAGAAAAGAATACTTCTATCAAATAAGAAAAAAGTATAATTCACATAAATTAGCTAAAGATGAAATGTCAGTACAAAAGGCAGTAGAATTTATATTTTTAAATAGAACATGTTTTAACGGATTATATAGAGTAAATAAAAAAGGGGACTTTAATGTTCCTATGGGGAATTACAAAAATCCAACTATTTGTGATGAGGAAAATTTAAGGGGATTATCTAAACTTATAAAAAATGTAATTTTCCAATATGGAGATTATAGAACAAGTGAAAAATATATAAAGAAAAATACTTTTGTATATTTTGATCCACCATATAGACCTTTAAATGTTACATCAGGATTTACATCATATACTAAAGAGGATTTTGATGATGAAAATCAAAAAGAATTAGCTTTATATTATAGAGAATTAAACAATAATAATGTAAAAGTTATGCTTAGTAATTCAAATCCTAAGAATACAAATAAAGATGATTCCTTTTTTGAAAACATTTATGAAGGATTTAATATTAATAAAGTTTATGCAAAAAGAATGATAAATGCTAATTCAAAGGGAAGAGGTGAAATATCCGAACTTTTAATAACAAATTATAAAACAGAAAAATCTTGTAATGGAGAAATAAAATGTATAAAGGGAAATACTATTTTGAATCCGATAACTTCAAATTGATTTATAATGATATATTTAAAGTAATTAAAAAATTTGAAGATAAGAGTATAGATATGATTTTTGCAGATCCACCATATTTCCTTTCTGGAAATGGTATTACATGTAGTGGTGGAAAAATGGTTAGTGTTAATAAAGGCGAATGGGATAAAGCATTATCAATTAAAGAAAAGCATAAGTTTAATAAAAAATGGATAAGAGAATGTTATAGGATTTTAAAAGATAATGGAACTATATGGATAAGTGGTACATTACATAATATTTATTCAATCGGTATGGCATTAGAAGAAGAAGGATTTAAAATAATAAATAATATAACATGGCAAAAGACTAATCCACCACCCAATTTGGCGTGTAAGACATTTACACATTCAACAGAAACTATATTATGGGCAAGGAAAGATTTAAAAAATATAAAATATACATTTAATTATACTTTAATGAAAGAGATTAACAATAATAAACAAATGAAAGATGTTTGGACAACTTCGTTGACAAAACCATCTGAAAAGAAATGTGGAAAACATCCAACACAAAAGCCATTAGAAATATTAGATAGAATAATACTTGCTTCAACAAAAGAAAAAGATTTGATTCTAGATCCATTTTGTGGTAGTAGTACAACAGGAATATCAGCGGTTAGATTAAATAGAAGATACATAGGTATAGATAATGAGAAAGAATATATAGAACTATCTATAAGAAGATACAAAAAAATGAAGGAGGAACAATAATGTACTTAGAAATGGATTATGATAAGTTGTCAGAAATATTTGTGAATAATTTATTAGAAACTAATAGAGGGTTTGATTTTTATGTTAATTGGGAAAATGCAAAAGCATATAAAGATTTTGAAATAGAATTGAACGCAATGAATGTATTGATAAGAGCTGATAATATTAAGGAAAAGTTTTACAAATTAGTAGAAAAAGTACCAACAGTTATTGCTACTTTTCCATTATTATTTGCACTTTCAAAAAATGAAAGAACAGAAGTATGGAATGGAAAAAATTTATTAGCAGTTGTTGGCGATGAAATAGGAAATGATGAAAATTTAAAATTTTCTTTTGAAGTTGAGAAATTAAAACAAGGATTGTCTGAAAAGGAAATAGAAAATTATTATTACTTCTTTGAAAGAATTGGTTTAAAAAATTTATGTGAAAATCTAGCAGAAAAAAGTCTAACTGATTATGTTATTGGAGTATTAGTAGGATTAGATTCTAATGGCAGGAAAAACAGAGGTGGAACAGCATTTGAAGATGCTTGTGAGCCAGTAATAAAGAAAATTTGTGAAAAATATAATGTAACAATGTTATCACAAAAACAATTTAAAAAATTAAAAGAATATGGTTTTACTATATCGGAAGATATTGCAAATAGAAAAGCAGATTTTATATTAATAAAAGATAATAAAGCTTTAAATATAGAAGTAGATTATTTCTTTAGAGGAGGCTCAAAACCTGAAGAAATAATTGATAGTTATATTAATAGGCAACATGATTTAGATAAGTTAAATATGGGATTTGTACTATTAACAGATGGTTTATGTTGGGATAATAAATCAAAAAATCAGTTACAAAAGGGATTTAGAAATATGAATTATCTTATGAACTTTTATCTTGCAAAGAACGGAATGTTAGAAGAAGTAATAAAAGAATATTTTAAATAAAAGATATTATAAAAGTTTTTGGGGGCAACTTTTTTATTAAGGTTGCTCTTTATAATTAAGGAGGAATGTTTATTGATATATAATCCAAAAGAATTTAAACTAGAAAAAACTACAATATGGAGTTTTAAAGAAAGAGGAAAATGGGCAACACATAAAGGAGATTATAGGGGGAATTGCCCACCACAAGTACCAAGAAATTTAATATTAAAATACACCGAAGAAAACGATATTGTATTAGACCCTTTTTGTGGAAGTGGTACATCAATGATAGAATGTAAATTACTAAATAGAAAAGGAATAGGAATTGATATAAATATAGATGCTTTAAAATTAGCTAAAAGTAGATTAAACTTTGAATATCAAACTATATATGAACCAAGATTATTAAGGGCAAATTCAACTAATTTACAAAAAATAATACCAAATGAAAAAATAGATTTTATATTTGCACATCCACCATATGCTAATATTATAAAATATAGTAAAGATATAGAAGAAGATTTATCAAGATTGGATTTACAAGGTTTTTTAAATCAAATGAGTTTATTTTCAAAAGAATGTTTTAGGGTTCTAAAAAAAGATAAAATTTGTTCAATCTTAATAGGAGATATTAGAAAAAATAAGAATGTTATTCCGTTAGGTTTTTATGTCATGAATATTTTTATTCAAACAGGTTTCACGTTGAAAGAAATAATTATAAAAGAACAACATAATTGTAAGATGACAGATTATTGGAAAAATAAGAATATGGATTTTTATTTATTAGCACATGAATATGTATTTGTACTATACAAGAGGTGAAATTAATATCTGGATATGATAAAATGAAACAGAATAAAGACTAAATATGGAGATTTGTTTTTAACAAATAAAGGAAATTTGAATGAAGAAGAAATGAATAAAAAGAGTATATTAATACACTCATAACCCGAAGGATCGTAGTCCAAAGTCTTACCCCCGCAACCAACGTTTATATCACTAGAACTGTAACGGTTTTAGTGATTTTTTGTTGCCTTGGAATTGGTTGCAATAATGATTAAAAACAGCGATATTATGTAGAATTGGGTAAAAATTGGGTAAAATAACCACCTCAAATGCCATAAATTCTAATAAAAATTCAATAAAAAATATAAAATTTTACATAATTATTATTTTAATTATTAAATTTCTTCAAAAATATATGCTTCTGGAAAATTTTTAGAAATATCTATTATACCAATAATTATGTTATTGTCTATATGTATGATATGATGCTTCATTAGATTTTTTGTTTTTAATAACCATATTTTAAAGTTATTCATATATTCGTTATATTTAAGTGAATTTGACATAAAGGGGTTGCTTTCATGTATAAAATTACTACACCTATTATATATTTCAAAAACATCTTCTTTACTTAAATAGTCACCTTTATATTCTTGTAAATCATATTCATTATTTCCATTAATATCAGTATTAACTAATTCCCTAATAACTGGTTTAGGATAAAAATTAGGGTTTATTTTTTCCAATTCTCTAAAAATTCCTTTCATATTCCAATCGGTATAATATTTCTCTCTGATTTTTTTATATTCGTTAATATTAATACACATTGATGAAAAAGCTATATTCTCAATAATTTTTCTAAATTGCAAACATAAAAATTCTATTTCACATATTAAAAACTTTTCTGTATATTTTTTAGATAAGTGATTTTCTATTACATTCATTCTCATCTGTATATTATAAAGACAAGATTTATATTTGTTTAATATATCATTTTTAGATATTTCTTCATTCATGATTGTTCTCCTTACAATTGTATAATCAATTTAATTTTTAAATTGTAAAATAATAAGTAAATATAAATTTTTATATATTGTTAGAATTATAAAGTTTTACTCTTTATATAATGGCACTACATTTTATATAAATATTTAAGGCAACGAGTAAAAAACTTTTGGGAAAGAGATATAAAATCTCAAAGTTTTTTACTTTTTTATATCGTGAAAATTTGTAATTTGTGAAAATTAGAAAAAAGTAAAATTAAGACCTTGTTGGTAATAGTAAGTTTTCTAGTGCATATCCAGCTTTTCTATTATGAGAAAGTAGTGGATGTACATAAAAGTCAAGTGTTGTACTTATTTGTGCATGACCAAGTCTTGCAGAAACAACAGCTATATCAACATTTTGTGCAACTAGTAAACTTGCATTTGTATGTCTTAATCCGTGAAAATTAATTACAGGTAATCCAATTGTACTTACATATTTAACAAACCATTTGCTTATAGAAGAAGGATGCATAGGTTTGCCATCAGCTTGTACAAATAACCTATTAGAATTCGTCCATAATTCGCCATAGAGCGATTTTTGCTCTTCATACCATAATTTATATTCCTCAAGTAAAGAAATGATAAAATCAGGTATTGCAATTTCTCTAATAGAGCTTTCTGTTTTAGGAACTTTTGTAAAAACTCCCATATCTGATAGATACTGGCTAGAACGGTTAATACTTATAATTCCATTTCTAAAATCAACATCTTGCCATTCTAAGCCCATCAATTCACCTAAACGAACACCAGTAAAGATAGTAAGAATGATAGCAACTTTATATTTAGTATCTTCTACAGTAAGTTTTTCTAAGTTTTCTAATAATATTTTAGTTTGCTCATCATCATAAGATCTTCTTTTTGGCTTTTTAGCTTTAGGTGGTTGAACACGTTCAGCAGGATTACTTACAATTAATTGCCAGTAAACGGCTCTATGAAGCATTGCTCTTAATAGTCTGTGATGTTCTAAAATAGTTTTACCAGATAAAGGCTTTTTTGTTTTTAAACCATTGTTACCTTTTTTTCTAACTAATTGAGTATCTTTCTCAAGTAAGTCATAGAATTTCATAATATCAGTTGGTCTGATTTTGTTAATATAGAAATGTCCGAAGTATGGTAAAATTCTTGTTTCTAACATTCTGCAATATCGCTTGTATGTAGTTGGAGCTAGTTCTTTTGAACCATAATCTCTTTTCCATATTTCAACGAATTCAGAGAATTTAAGAGATTTACCATCAATTACTAAACCACTTTGTACTTCAGTAACAAATTTCGCTAGTTCAATTTCTGCATCTTTTTTAGTTCCATGAATAGTTTTTCTGTGTATCATTGGCTTTCCATTTAGGTTAAATCCTTCTGATACTGTTAGCCTGTAACTATTTTTTCCTCTTTTTTCTATACTCCCAGCCATTACTCATTTCACCTCCTTTCAAGTATAACTATGGAAGGGAGAAGTATTTATGTGTATTATATGGTATTTTTTGATAAATTACCAGCTATTTTTGTTTATTTTTAGCTACTTTCAAAGATTACAATAAAATTCATAAGAGAATATATAAAAAACATAGAAATACTAAATAAAATGTAATATTAAATTATTATAAACTGGATTTTACTGGGAAAAAGTGATATAATTTTGAAAAATTGGAATTTTTGGGGGAGAATATGGAAATTTCTACAGAACTTTATAATAAAATAAATACTTTACCGTGGCAAGCTTTGTATGATTACTCTAAGCAAAAAGGTTTAAAAGATGATGAAATAAAAAATAAAGATAAATCTCAAATTATTAAAGAATTAAAAAATAGAAATTTAATAGATATAAAGGAAATTGATAAATTAATAGATGATTATATTTATGGAAACAGAGTTACTTTTTCAATATGGAGATTTGATGAAAATATTTCAAAAGCTGATATTGATATAATAAAACAATTAGAAGGAAAAGAAATATATTGTGGAACTAGTGAATATAGAAAAATAAAAGTTCAAAAAGTTACTCAATATGATAATAGGCTAGAACTAGTATATGTATATAGTAAAATTTATAATTATATTAATGAAGCTGGCAAAGCAGATCAAGTATGGGAGCAACATAAAGGTTGTTCATGGATAGGAATAGATAAGAGTTATGTCGCTTACATTGTTAAGCATGAAAAAATGACAAAAGTTTTTACGGATGCTTTAGTAAATGAAATACATAAAAATATATCATCTATAAAACCACCTTTAAGTGCACTTGAAAGAATTTTTAATGATAGTGTAATGAGCAAAATTGTATTACAAGGAATTGAGGGAGAAAAAACAGCTATTTCGCGTTCAGAAGGATTTACAGAGGAACAAAAAGAAGAGGTTAAGAGAGTAAAAGAAAATAGATTTAATACATCTGGAAGTTACATTACTCCTATATATGAGACTATAACGGCAACAGTCAGATATAATGTAAAAAAAGGAAATATTAGTATATTAAAACATTTGTCTTCAAAAGAGCTATTTGCATGGACAGAAGGAGCTATTAAAATTATATTTGAAGAAATAGATAATTTAAAGGGAAAAGATGCAAAAGTAATATTCGAAGAAATTGGTCAAGAATTAAAATGGCCATTACTATCAATCGTTGAACAAGAAAAAATGAATTGGATATTAACACATATAATTGCAAATATTGATAATGAGCAAAGCATTGATTTTCCAGATGATAAGAAAGATATTCTTGATAAAGAAAGACTTTTCATAAAAATTTTAAGACCATATTGTGAAAAATGTGAATCTTATGAAATTCCTATTTGTAAAAAATGTGGAAGAAATTTATCAAATTTAACAAAGAATAAATTGTGCGAATGTGGTTCTCCAATAAAACCAATTTGCCAAGAAGGACATGAACTAGCATTGAATAAGTATTGGTACATTCCAACAAAAAATTGTATAGACATGATTAATGATAATTTGAAAAAAGTGTATCCTAATGCTGATTTAAATTATTCTATATGTATAATGGATGACATTCTTATGATTTCGCCAAGTGACATTCAAAATGGTGGAGAAATTTTATTTAATGAGATAGAGGAATTTAAAATAAAAGATTTTAAAATTGAGGAAGATTTAGTAAAGTATGCTGTTGATATGAAGGAAAAATGCAACGGAACATGTTCATATTCAAAGATTGAAAAATGTTTGACCGATAAAAATCAAATTTGTTTACCAAAATTATTTTATGGAATTGTTCCTGGTTTTATACCTCAACCACATAAGGGAAGTGAATATGGAGACATTTCTGGAAGAATTAAAGTTAATGGAAAAGAGTATGAAATGAAAGGAATTATAAAAAAGAATTCTTCAACATCATCCAATAAGCAAAACATAATATTATTGTCAACTTCTTCTCAAGGACAGGAAATAATAAGACAATTTGTAGAACAGGGGATGTCAGATGAAAGATGTGAATTAATAATGGTAGTAGTGCCACAGAATATAGACAATTCTTTTAAAGGAACTTTAAGATTTTTAGCTAGACTATCAAATAAAAAGGTAACATTCATAGAATTAAAAGAAATTTGCAAACTTTTAAGAAAAGCTCAAATAAAATAGTAGTTGACTGCTACTATTTTATTTTTAGATGTTTTAATTGTTTTTTAGCCATTGAATAAATTCATTTTCACTTATTTCATTATTATTAAATTCTTTAATTTTTTCTTTAGCAAGTTTTTTCCAATTTTCAAAAGCTATTTTAACTTGTTCATCCTTAGATCTTTTAACTTGCATTAATCTTCTTTGATAATTATTTCTATAAAATTTAATTCCTTCAATAGTATTTCTTTTTTTAGAATAAGAGTTATTAGCACCAATCTTTTTACAAGTTATTTCATCTTTACAATATACAATATCACAATATTTTTCGGTATTTTTAAGTGGAATAAAATATTTACCACAGTTTTTACAAATCTTAATTTTTACATTCTTATTAGTGGCTATTTCAAATAAAAAAATATACAATATATTAGATAAGTATAAAGTATGAAAAACAGGGCTATCACCTAGACTTATTATTCCATTTTCCAAATGTTCTCTAACAATTTTGGGTGTTATAGATTGTGAAGCTATATGGTATATATCATGTGCAAATTGTTGGTAATAATATACTTCTATGTTTGTAGAATATTTAAATAAGTTATTAAAAATAGAATAAGAAAGATACTTTTCTAAAGGTGTATAATTCTTATCTATTGAATTATTATTTAAATTATACATATAGTCTACGCATTGTTTTATCAAATATTGTAATTTCTTTAACTTAGGTTTAACTTTATTAAAAATTGGTTGATAAGTTTCTATAAATTCATCTTCTGTTTTAAAAAACTTTAATGAAGGAATTGAAGCATAAAATTCACTTAAAATAGAAAATCCATAAAAACAGAAGAAAGTACGATAAGATGTTTCAAAAGATGCAAAATCTGCATTAAGGAATTTTATTAAAAAAGTACCATAACTTTCTTCAAAAGGTTCTAACAATGTAGATGAAGAAAAATAAATTTCTTTATTATTATTAGCATTATCAAAAAGTATATTTGCAAATTTATTATTTTTATTATGATTAAAAGTAGTTTTATACAAAGAAATAGAAGTTGTATAAAACTCTTTTCTTTTTTCTCTATTAAACCAAAAGTTGAAACAATTTTTTACTGGAATATTATCTTCTCTTAACATATAAACACCTCAAAATATAAATTGCAATACATCTTATAAAATAAAATTGCTAACAAGGTACCATAATTATACAAAGGAATAGTAAAAAATGCAATAAAAATTACAAATAAAAAATCATGTAACCTTTGAAAAGAGTGAAAAAGAAGAAAATACAATAAAAAATTTAAAAAAATTTTAAAAATAGCACAAGATTTTATGGTTGTACTGAGCTTTATAGTAGAAGGGAGGGAGAGAATGAATTTTTAAACGATAAAGAGAGGAGGTAGCATTATGATGAATAATCAAGTTCAAAGAACAACATTAACGATGAAAGAAGCATCAGAGTATTTAGGTATTTCATATTGGTTAATAAATCAACTGGTAAGGAAAAAACAAATACCATATTGTAAAGTGGGTGGAAAATATTTATTTAGAGTACAAGCACTAGATGAATATTTAAGAAATATGGAATTACAATCTATGCTTTAAATTTTGAAGAAAGAGAGGAAAGGAGGCAATGTATAAGCTACAATGGTTAAAAATTGATGCAAATTTATTTGCAAATAGGAAAATTCAAATATTACTTAAAGAGCCGGATGGAGATACATATATCAGAGTTTGGATACAATTATTAATTATTGCTATGGAATGTAATAAAGAAGGTAATTTAGTAATAGGTGAGAACAAACCAATGACAATTGAATATTTTTCAAAGATTATGGGAAAGTCTTTTGAAAAAATGGAAGAAATAATTAAAAAATTTTTAGAATTAGAAATGATAATTCTAGAAAATGAAGTTTACAAAATTAAAAATTGGAATAAATATCAAAGTATTGAAACATATGAAAAATACAAAGAACAAGGAAGATTAAGACAACAAAAATATCGTGAAAAGTTGAAAAGTGGAAATGGAAAAAGTAACGTTACAGTAACGTTATGTAACGGAGAAGAAGAGAATAAAGAAAATAAAAGAAAAGAAATAAGAAAGGAAGAAGAGAACACAAATGGATTTAGAAAATATGAAATGTAATTCTAAAGAGGAGATTTTCCATAATAAATGCAAATTTTGTGGAAAATATTTAAAACCAATAGGCTTAGATTATTTATATGCAAATATACCATTAAGTTCAATAGAATATGAAAGATGCGATTGTAAACAGTCAAAGGATTATTGGAATGAAATTGATTTAAAAGAAGAGAAACAAAAGAAAAGGAAACAATTTGAACAAATGATTAGGCAATTTTATATACAAAATTATAGTAGTAACCGAATACAAGATTATCAATTTGAAAACTTTATAATAACAGAAATTAATAAGAAAGAAGTAGAAATTGCAAAAGATTTTACAAAAAAATGTATAAATAAAAATCAAAAGAATGGTCTTATTATTACTGGAAAATCTGGAGTAGGGAAAACGCATTTAGCAACAGCTATTTTAAATAAACTAACTGAAAAAGATATGTTAGTTTTGATGGGAAGATTAATTTTATTATTAGATGTAGTTAAGGATACTTTTAAAGATTTTTCAAGCAAAGAAAAAGACATAATAGAATTATATTCTAAAGTTGATATGCTTATAATTGATGATTTAGGAACAGAAAGAATTAGCAGTTGGGCATTAGAAAAATTATATACAATTATAGAAAATAGAAATGAAAATAAATTACCAATTATAGTAACAACTAGATTTAATAAAGAAAGCTTACTAGACAGATTTTCGCAAAGTGAAGATGAAGAATTATCAGAAGCTGTTATTCAAAAGTTGTATCAATTTTGTTATGGAATTGAACTGAAAAAGTATGATCAAAATGAAAAAGAAAAAGTTAGTATAAGCGACCAAACTAAATACTAACTTCATTCAAAAATCTAAAATTATTATAAGATATTTATAAACAAAAGTAAAGAATATTTTAAACTAAAAAATTTAAATATTTTAGAATTTTTTTAATACAAAAGAAGAAAATTGATATAAAAAATATCCCTCGGAGAGCAAAAAAGGTTTTAGGGCATTTTGCCCTAAACAGCAAAAACGGTGTCAAGACACCAAGCTGGCGAATATTAGGTACTAAAAAATACTACCCAATATTCGAGCAAAATAAATTTTGCAAATTCTTAATGCTAAGTAAACTAGCGTTAAGAAATTTTTATATATAGGAAGTGAGAAAAATGTATGTTAATTCGGAACAGATGTTAGAAAGTGTTTTTTTATCATACAATAAAATATTAAAAAAATTACATCTACTTGGATTAACTACTAAACAAGGTAAAGAAATAACAGAATTAGATTTAAGAAAAGCAATAGATGTTATGTTAGAAAAACATCCAACTTGTAGATGGAGAAGTGAGAAAATAAGAAGCAGAAAATATTTTATTTTGATAGAAGGATATTACTGGTTATTAAATGTGTATTTTCAAAAAGAAAAAGCATTAATTGATGCAGATATAAATTTTTTTGAAGATAGAATTAAACTGTATGAAGAATTATTAAAAGTAGAGAAAAATAAAAATTGGTGGAATGAAAATATGGATATAAAACAACTATGCAAATATTTTAATAGAAAAGAAATTACGATTAGAAAAGCAATTAAAAAAATGTGTGATAGTGGATTTGAAGAATATAAGTTTTTAATTAATAATAAAGTTGTTATTTTTAGTAAAGGTGTTGAATGGTTATGTAAAAATGTTTTTAAGAAAAAGTATTTAGAGTTATTGGAAAAATATAAAATGGAGCTAACAGAGTTATATATTGAAAGAGGATATATTTATGATGAGTTTTTCGGAAGAAACTAGTCGAAATATATGAAATATTGTCAAACTATTTGAAATTTTGTAATAATATGATACAATTGTAGCATAAATGGAGGGATATTATGGCATTTCAATCTTATTGTTGGAATTTAGGTACTACTAGTTTTAGGGTACAAAATTTAAATTATAAAATAGAAAGACAATTACAAATGCTAAATGAATTATGGAGTAATAAAGAAAATAAAATATGGGATTATTTTACACAAGAAAAGTATTACAATATAATGCATAAAGAAGAGTTCGTGACAGGAAATGCTCTAAGAAAAGATAAGGATGCTAGACAAAAGACATCAGGTTTGGTGGAAATTGGAGTTATAGATAAAGATAGAAGAATAACTGAAATCGGATATAAGATTATTGAAATTATAAAAAATAATGATTTTGATGATAATAATATTTTTAACATTAATAAAGATAGTTTTATATATCTAAAGCAATTATTAAAAATGCAAAAAGTTAGTAGTAATGTTGAAGTAAAGCCATTTATAGTATTAATATATCTATTAACTAATTTACAATATTTAACTAAAGAGGAATTTACATACTTATTACCTTTGTGCCTAAAAAATTCTGAAGCTAAAGATATGATAAAAACAATAAAAATGATTAGAGAAAAAGAGATAACAGTAGAAGATGTTATAAAAAATAGAATGTTTGCAATGGAAAATTACCAAGAAGCATTGGAATTTATGAATAATAACGATATAGATAGCTTAGAAAAATTTGCAAAGGTAGATATGAATAGAAAAAGTAAAGATTATTCAAAAACTTTATATGAATTTTATAAAGATTTGATATATATAATACAGGGAGAATTGAATGAAGAAAAACTAAATAAAATATTAGAATTTATCAAATTACAATCTGATAAAAATTCAAAGGTTGCAAAGTATTGGAAAGAGTATTTGGGTTATAATTCTAGAGCTGCCTATACTGATGAGTGGAAAGAATATTTAAAAACAACAAAGATATTCAATTCAAAAGACAAAATTGAATTTAATACAGAGTTCTTTAGAATTATGCAGACGGCAAAATGGAAAGCAACTTTAGAAGATTATGCAGATTTAAATAGAAGATATTTTTCTTTAACAGATATAATTTTATTTAAAGATAATAGAGTAGAGTTAGATATATTACCAAAATATTATTTCTTAAATATAGCAGATGAATTATTAGATACAAAATTTTTAAATACTAAAGAATACAACGAATATTTTGAGAAAGATATTGAGTTTGAAAAAATATATGATTGCCTAAATATAAACATAAATGAGGTTATAACTCAAATTAAAGCTGATTATCCAGAAAGTAGAATATCAATAGAAAATGTAAAAGAGTTCATTCGCGATGAAAGATTGAAGAGATTTGAAGAGTTAATAGATAGTAAGTTTAAAGAAAAAGACATTGTTTCTATATTTAGAAATATAGAACAGGATAATAGAAAAGAAGTAGAAGAATATTTAGAGTGTGAAGCAACGATACCTACGATTCTAGAATATATTTTAGCAATTGCTTGGTATAGAATTTCAGATAAACAGGGAAACATATTAGATTATATGAAGTTAAGTTTAGATGCAAACTTATTACCTAAAAATCACGCAGGAGGAGGAACTGCTGATATAATATATCACTATGATGAAACAGAAGTATATAAAGAACATGAATTATTGTTAGAAGCAACATTAACGGATTCAACTTCACAAAGAAAAGCCGAAATGGAACCGGTTTCTAGACATTTAATAAGAAGAAAACAGGAAGAGGATAATGAAAGTACTTATGCAATATTTGTTGCTAATATTTTAAATCCAGAAGTATTAAGTGATTTTAGGAGTAGAAAACATTACTGGTATGAAGGAAAAAATGGAGAGGATAAGCAAGGATTAAAAATTATACCCTTATCTATTAATGATATAATTATAATATTGAAGAAAAATCTTCACTATAAGCAACTTTATAAGTTATTTGAAAATGCATATAATGATACAAAAGTCAATGATTTAAAATGGTATGATGTAATGGTAAAAAATAAAATAGAAAATATATAAAAAATTAAAAAGAAAGGATTGACGAATTCTTTCTTTTTATATATAATCTTTCTGAGATGCATTAGATGCATAGAAAGGAAATGCAAATGAAAAAATTAAGTATAAATAATCGTAGATATTTAGGAAGTAAATATAAATTATTGGATTTTATTAATGAGACAATAAAGGAGAATTGTGGAGATTTTAACTCTTTATTTGATGTCTTTGGTGGTACTGGAGTAGTATCAGAGTATTTTTTTGAAAAAGGGAAAAAAATATATATAAATGATATATTGAAATCGAATTATTGTGCTTATAGAGCCTTTTTAGGAAATGAGAGATTTGATGAAGAAAAGGTTCAGGAGATTATAGATAAATATAACAACACAAACTGTATTAAAGAAAATTATTTCTCTAAAACTTTTAAAAATACTTATTTTAGCGAAAATGATTGTAAGAAGATTGGATATATAAGGGAAGATATAGAGAATAAATATAATGAAAATACTATTAATGAAAGGGAAAAATATATATTAATTACTAGCTTATTATATTCAATGGATAGAATTGCAAATACAGTAGGACATTATGATGCATATAGAAAAAAAGAAAATATTAAAGATTTATTTATAATGTATAATTTAGATGTTAAACAAAATGAAAACTCACAAAATGAGATATATAATATGGATTCGAATGATTTAATAAAAAAGATAAAAGCTGATATAGCATATATCGATCCACCCTATAATTCAAGGCAATATGGAGATGCATATCATCTTCTTGAAAATGTTGCTGAAGGGAAAAAACCAAAGGTTTACGGTGTGGCAAAAAAAATGGATAGAAGTAACTTAAAAAGTAGTTACTGTACAAATAAAGCTGAAAAATCTTTTAAAGACTTAATTGAACATTGCAATTGTAAATATATTATTGTTTCATATAATAATATGGGACAAAAAGGAAATTCTCGTTCGCAAGCTAAAATATCAGACGAAGAAATTTTAGAAATTTTAAATAAAAAGGGAAAAGTAAAAGTATTTGAAAAAAAATTCAATTATTTTACAACTGGAAAAACAAAGATTGAAGATCATAAAGAAAGATTATTTTTATGTGATGTTTGTGAACAGGAAAGTGAGCAGCCATCATATAATATCAATATTAATTATGGGTTTGCAAAATCTCCTTTAAATTATGTTGGAGGCAAATATAAATTATTAGGACAGTTAACAAAAAGATTTCCAACAGAAGTTAATACTTTTGTTGATTACTTTTGTGGTGGTGGAAATGTTGGAGTAAATATAAAAGCGAAAAAAGTAATAGGGGTAGATAAGGAAAAATATTTAATAAATGTATTAAATCTATTTAAGAAATATCCATATATACAAATAATAGATAAGTTAGATAATATTATTACACAGTATAATCTAAGTAATACTTATGTACATGGATATAAATATTATAATTGTAACAGTTCTGCAGGATTAGGAAGTTTTAATAAAGAAAAATATCTAAAATTAAGAGAAGATTATAATAAGATGAAAGAAGATACAGATGAAAAAACTTTCAAATTTTTGTTACTAATTATATATGGGTTTAATCATCAAATAAGATTTAATAGTTTAGGAGAGTTTAATATGCCTGTTGGGAAAAGGGACTTTAATGCTTCTATTAGAAAAAATTTGTTAGCTTTTTGTCAAAAGTTGAAAAATAAAAATATCGAATTTATAAACGAAGATTTTAAAAAATTTGATATAGATAACTTAACAACAGAAGATTTTTGCTATTTTGATCCACCTTATACATTAGGAGATGCAAGTTATAATGAAAATAATAATTGGACAGAAAAAGATGAGAAAGATTTGCTAAATTATATAAATAAATTAAATGATAAAAAAATAAAATTTGCTCTTTCAAATGTTACACAACATAAAGGAGAAAAAAATAATTTGTTAATAGATTGGGCAATAGAAAATAAATATAACATAAATTATTTAAACTATAATTATAATAATTCTAATTATCATTCAAAGAATAAGTTGAATATAACAGAGGAAGTTTTGATTACTAATTATGATATATAAAAAATTAAAAATAACAATATTTTAGTTTAAATGTATTTTATAATAATTAAAAAAGAGATTTTAAAATGTAATTATAATATAAAAATGCATAAGGTGAAGAAATAATGGAAATTAAATTAATTAAAAATGAAAAAATAATTAATACTATTAGGGCAGAAGAAATTCATTTAATTGAAGTAAATGTAGACAAATTAGAAAGTGTAGATGAAGAATTAGCAGAAAAATTTTTAAGAGATATTATTATAGAAAATTTTAATTTGGATTTTACTAATGAAACCTGGAACGATATAAAAGAGATAATTATTGATAAACTTGAAAAAATAACAAAGTATCCTAAAGGGTATTTAAAAAACGATGGCACAATTATACCATTAATTGCTAATTATGTTTTAGAGAAGATTTTTGAAATAGAGCTATTATCTTATTCTGAAAATATAGATGATATAGAAATAGTACCAAAGGGATTCGATTCTCTATTTTTAGATAAGGATTTTTCGATTTTTTTATGCGAATATAAGTCATCTATTAGTAAATTAAATGAGGAGAATATTGCTAATAAGTTTATAGAAGGCTATAAGTCAATTTTTTGCAAAGATAGTTCTATAATTTCCAAAATATCAACGATAAAAGCTAGACTTGATAGCAAAAATAGAAAAAATAAAGATATAATAAAGAAAAATTTAAATGAATTAATAAAAAAAAGGCGAGAACTTGAGCGTATAACTGATAAAAAATGTGCAAAGTTTAATATATGTTGCATCACAAAAAGCAAGTCAAAAATCGATACAAATAAAATAATTGAGAATATAAACATAAATTTTTCACAAGAAAAATACTGTTTGATTGATAAACAAAAATTGTGCTCAAAATATGATTCATGTAAAAAAATAGATAAAATAAAAGTTGTAAATATAATAATTATAAAAATACCAGATGATTTTAAAATTGAGAAATTTTATCAGTGTATAGTGAATAAGATTGAGGAAAAAATTAATGAAAAATAATTATATTAAAATAAAAAAACAAATAAATAAGGAAATATTAGATAATATAAATGGACTAAAATATCTTCAAAATTTAAGAGATGGAATAGAAAAATATAATGATAAAAATGTAGAAAAATTCATTGATTCGATAAGATTTTATGTTCTATTAAATGATATAGATATGAATTTTAAAAAATTTATTGTTTTTTGGTTAGATTTTCTAATTCAAAATTATAATGAATTAATAGAGATAAAAACAAAACATAAAATTGAAGATCTTGTAGTTACTTTAGATCTTTACCCACTTTTATATAGTAAAAATCATGAAACACAAGCCAGAAAATATTTTAATATTATTGATGAAATATCAATAAGAATAAGAGAAAAGAACAATAAACTATTAAGCAATACACAGTATTATGTTAGAAATAAAATTCTGGAAAAGAAAAGCATTGTGTTTTCAGCACCTACATCATTTGGAAAATCTTCTATTGTTGTAGATTCAATACAAGAATTAATTAAAGGTGAAAAGATAAAAAAAGTATTATTTATTTTACCTACTAAGGCATTGATTAATGAATATAGAAGAAAAATAAAGAAAATAATAAATGATATTACAATTATTGAAAATCCTCATGTTTTAAATATTTTTGATAAAGTAATTTATTTATTTACTCCAGAAAGATTTTTAGTATTCTATGAAAATAATAAAAATTTACAATTAGATTATGTAATAAATGACGAAGCACAAGTGCTAATAAATATAAATAAAAAGAAATGTGTTAATAGAACAATTCTGTTAGCAAAAGCTTTATCAATAATTAGTAATAAAAAAATCCCAATAATTTTTTTGCTACCATATATTTCAAAACCATTTGACACATTTATTTTTAAATTTATAAATGAGGATGAAGATGAAGTAATACAAATAAAAGAAGATATATTGCCATTTGTTTCAAATAACTACTATATCTTAGATGTGGACGAAAATGGAGATTTATTTAGATATGATTTTAGTAAAGATGCTGGTATAGAATTTGCAAATCAAAAATATATAGCGAAAGCTTACGAAAACTTTGATAAAAATAATTTACAATGCTGGGGAGATATAATAGTTGATAATTTGAGAAAGATAGTTAATATCGATAAAAAAACTATAATATTTTGTACTAATAAAAATGAAATAAAGCTAATAGCAAATAGGATGATAAAAAATGAAACTTGTAAAATAAATAGAATTGGTTATAGAATGCAAGCGTTAATTAATTATATAGAAAAAAATTTAGGACCAGAATTTGAATATATAGATTTCTTAAAAAATGGAATAGCAGTCCATTTTTCTGAAATAGATTCTTATATTAGGAGACAAGTAGAAATTATTTTCAATGAAGAGGAAGATATTAAAGTAATGATATGTACAAGTACATTATTACAAGGAGTTAATTTAAATGCTCAAAACTTGATAATGATATATGGAAATAAATTTTCTTCAATTGGAAACGTAGAAATTGATTACAGGAATTTGATAGGTAGAAGTGCTAGATTAGGAATAAATATTCAAGGAAATATATATAACATTTCTTGCCGTAAAGATATAGAGAAAGAAGGAACAAGGCTATATAAATCATCAGAGCCTGTTTCAATAAATTTTAATAGAGTTATTGATAAAGTAAAAGAAGATGAAAATGAAATTGTAAAAACATATGCATTTGATTCAGAAGTAAGAACAAGGTTAAAATATGAATTGAATAATGGCGAAGATAAAGAAATTGATAATTTAGACTATTTTATAGGATATGAAAATGCCGAAATGGTTGAAGAAAAAATAAAGAAAGATAAAGTAAGCTTTTATACAGACTTGTTAAAAAATATTGGAAATTATGATAAAACATTGCAATTAATAATAGAATTAGCGAATTTATATAATTGGAAAGATAACAAAAAATTTGATGTCTCACATAGAATGACTAATTTTGAATATTTAACAATTCTAGCAATTAATGTTTTCAATGGTGATAATGTGCAAAGGATTATAGAAAAAAATATTAATTATGTTCAAAAAAATAAAGACTATTTGCTAGTTGTTTGCCAAAATGTGCAAGGAATGGAATATGTTACTATGATAAAGAAAAAAAGATTTGACGAAAGAAGTATGAAAATATTTAATAGGGAAAGAGATATTAATACGTATATTTATACGGTGTTATATGATATTCAAAATTTAATTGAATTTGAACTAAAAAAATATATTCAAGATTTATATTACAGAGTGAAAAAAATAGATAATAATTCTATTGTTGAGGTTGAGGAAATATTGGATTATTCAACGGTTGACAAGAAAAAAATATCCTTAAACAATATTGGTATAGTTGATAATTTTGCAATAAATATGCTAAGTAAAGAAGAATATTCTATATTTTTTAATGAAGATAAAAGTGTAAAAATCAATGAATTAAAACAATATGCATTAGAATTACCAGAAGATGATCCGATGAGATATGCAATCTTGGATGTTGTATAATAAATATAAGATAGTTTCAAGTAATGCTTATAAAATAATAGACAAATGAATTATGTTTTAATTTAATATTTTTTTCACTAATTTGAAAAAAGTGTCTAAAAATCCAAAGTTTTTTCAAAATTTTGAAAAAACTTTGGATTAATTTTAACTATTTATCAATACAACCAATAATTAATTCAATACCATCACAAAAGCCATTTCTATAATACTTCTCATTCCAATAAACAATATAATCTAAAAAGCTAGAATTAAGCAATTCAAGTTGCTTTTCTACAAATTTTCTATTTTGTTTAGGAATACTATTTAAAATCTTTTCAGAAATCTCATCAAATTTAACAGTATGTTTTCTATCTTCATCATTAACAAAAGCAAGATCTGTTTCCTCTCTAAAATCTAACCAATCTTTTAAAATATCATCATTAACTTCTCTAAAATTATTCATAATCTAAATCCTCCAAAATTAAAATTTTTATCAATAAAATATCCTTTACAAGAGCCTAAACTCTAAGAACAAATGTACTACACCAGTTGGGTAAAAATTGGGTAAAATCTTCTCAAAAAATGCCCTAAAAATACACAAATGTTCTGTAAAGTGAAACTCTTGCAAATACTGAAATACCAACAAAAACTCCAATTTTCACAAACTTACAAAAAGTGGTCAAGTCTCGCTCATAACCCGAAGGTCAAACTAGTTATGAAAAAATATTAAAATAACAGATAGTAATCGTAGAAAAGTATGATATAATGTATTCATATAAGCATTTTATGACCAACTAACTTTTACAAATCCAAATAAACAAATATAATAAGTTAGTCAATATGGGGAATTGTAGAGATGAGCAATGTGATTTATAAAACCAAAATCAATACCCTAAAAATAATCTAGATAAAAAAGAACATTAGATGAGGAATCATAAAATAGATCTATAGCAAGTACAAAGCAAAGAAGCTGAAAATAGTAGGAGGAAAATAAAATGGCAAAAGAGAATGATGAACCAAAAGATAATAAGATAATGATTATGATAAATAAAATGTATACAGGAAGTTACCTAAATAGTAACGATGGAAATAATATAGGACATGAAATTGTTAATTTTTTTTGAAGCCGATGATAAAAATAAATATATTTATATAACACCATATGGTAAATTTAATTTGGATTATAAGGATTATATTAGATATGTGTTATTTACTGATGCAACGATTGATGGAAAATATAATATTATAGCTAAAGCAGAAATTGATAGTTGTAAAATTGAAAAAAATAAAAATAAATATGAATATATTTTAAGAGAAGAATACAAAGAAGTACATAATAAGCAATCCAGAGAAATAAAATATGGAGGAAAGAGACTTTATGATATATATAAAGACAATGTAAACAATGATCAGGCCATCTATGTAACATTTAAAATTAAAGAAATAAAAAAAGCAAAGAAGAAGATAGAGGTTAATTTAAAAGATAAAGAAAAAAATGAAGAGATAAAAACAACTATATCAGGCGATAATAAAAAAATTGATTCATTCAAAAAAAGTGAAATAAAAGAAGGGAAAACCCCATTAAAAATTGGACAAAGTAATTACATATATTTAAATTTTGATGAAAATTGTGATAATAAAAATCCGGCAAAGTGTTTAATTGATATAATAAAAGATAAAGAAAATCAATATTGGAAAGAGGATAATTCTATTGATAGAATAGAAATAAATGATAATAAAATAGAAAGTAATAGTGAGAAATTTAATTTTTTGAATTTAATAGGAAAAGAGTATGATGAAAATATTTTTACAAATATGTTTGCTTTTTATTTTAATATCAAATATAAAGATAAAAATAATAAGGAAACAATCATACTTAACAAATTTTTAAAATGGTTAGAAGAGAATGGAAAAATAAATAAAAAAAGTGCTGTAGATTTAGAGTTTAAAGAAATATTAAAAGAATTTTCAATAACAGTAAAAAATACTAATGAATCAAGAAAAGATAAAAGTAATAATGAAAAAGTTGAAAACGAAGAAGAAAACGTATTAAGAGGTAGGATGGATTTATTTGCTTCAAAAGATAGCAAATATTTAGTAATAGAAAATAAAATAAAATCAAGAATAAATGGTAAAAAAGAAGAAGGTTTTCAATTAGAATTGTATAAAAATCTTATAAAGAAAAAATATACAGAATTTAATGAGGAAAATCTAATAGGTATTGTTCTGGTTCCAAACTATAATGAGGAAACGATAAAAAATGAAAAAGGATATGATAATGTTAAAGAAAATTACAATATAGTAAAATATAGTGATATTTACAAATTTTTTAGTGATGAAATAAAAAAAGAAAATATTAAAGATACAAATGCTCGAAAATATTTTGATGATTTTAAAAGTGCATTATTCATTCAAACTTTTAATTCAAAAGAAAGAGAAGAATATAAATTTAAAAAAGCTATATATAACATACCAAAAGATTTAAAATATACAGTATATGTTACAAGGTTCAAAGGTGTAGAAAAAGATTTCAAATATTACGTTGGAACAACTAATAATTTAGATAGAAGAGAAAATGAACTAAGTGAGGCAAATAAATTTAAAGGATATAAGAAAGATAAAACTATCTGGAGTAAAGAGTACGAAAATTTTGAATATGCCATTAATGTGGAAGAGATACTAGAAAAAGAAATAAACGAAAATATTAAAAATACAAAACATAGTTATCTAGATAAAAAACGTATAGAGGAAATAGAAAAAAACATAGAAGAATTATTAGTATAAAAAATGCAATAAATTTGTAAAAAAATGTTGAATATTTTGTATTATAAAAGATAATAACCAAAAATAAAGTATAAAATAATTTGGAGGTGATGTTGACATAATATGAATAATTTATATTTATCAAAGTCAAGATACTGTAAAGCAGTACAATGCAAAAAAATCATCTGGCTAAAAAAATACAAACCAGAATATGCAATACAAAAAGCAAAAGATACTGTATTAAATAATGGAACAGCAGTCGGACAACTTGCAAAAGGTCTATTTGGAAAATACGAAGATATAGAATTTAATGAAAACCTTAACATTATGATTAAACAGACCAAAGAACTATTAAAAAATAGACCTAACATTATAACAGAAGCATCATTTAACTATAACAATAACTTTTGCAGTGTTGACATATTAAAAAATAATTTAGACGGTATTGAAATCTACGAAGTTAAGAGCTCCACAGAAGTTAGTGATATTTACCTAGATGATGTTGCCTATCAATACTATATTTTAAATAATTTAGGATTTTATATTAAAAAAGCATGTATAGTATATATTAATAACAAATACATCAGGCAAGAAGAACTCGACCTAAATAAATTATTTAATATTGAAGATGTAACTGAAATTGCAAAATCAAAGCAACAAGAGATAAAGAAAAATATCAATGAACTAAATAAATATATGGAAGAAAACAAAGAAAACGAACCAAAAGATGATATAGGAATAAAATGTTTCAAACCGTATGAATGTGAATTTTGGGAATATTGTACAAAAAATTTGCCAAAACCAAATGTATTTGATATTAAAGGCGGAATGCACCTAGACAAAAAATTTGAAAAATATTATGAAGGGAAAATTTCTTTTGATGATTTACAAAATGAAAATTTAAACTCAAAATATCTAGAACAAATAGAATTTGAAATAAATGATTTACAATCTAAAATAGATAAAGAAGCAATCAAAGAAATAATGAAATCTTTAAAATATCCATTATATTTTTTAGATTATGAAACATATCAGGTGGCAATTCCTGAAATAAATGGGACCAAACCATATCAGCAACTTCCATTTCAGTATTCGTTACACATTATAAGAGAAAAAGGTGCTGAAATAGAGCATAGAGAATTTTTGGCAGATATAAATGATAAAGATTTCATTAGGCATTTTGCAGAAAGTTTGATAAAAGATATACCTGACAATGGAAGTGTAATAATTTATAATAAAGCCTTTGAACCAGCAAGAAATAAAGAGATTGCGAAGATGTATCCAGATTTAAAAGATGAATTAGAAAGAATTAATAGAAATATGGTAGATTTTCTAGAACCATTTAAACAAAGAAAATATTACACTAAAGAAATGCAAGGTTCTGCTTCAATTAAATATGTGTTGCCAGCACTATATCCAAATGACTCAGAACTCGATTATCATAATTTACCAGTAGTCCACAATGGAGGTGAAGCTTCTGAAGCATTTTTAAGTTTAAAAGAAAAATCAAAAGAAGAACAAGAAAAAATCAGACAAGGGTTATTAGTGTATTGTAAATTAGATACATATGCAATGGTAAAGATATGGATGAAATTTAATGAAATAATAAAAAACAATGAGATATAAAAAAGAATATATATATATTTAGTTTAGAATGAAAATTAAAAATAAATTATATCTTGCAAAGAAAGGAAAAAATAATGGAATTATATGAAAAAAACGGAAACATATTATACATATTAAATGTATTAAAAAAATATAGTGATTATGACCACATGTTATCAACAGTACAAATACAAGAAAAAGTAAGAGAAATATTTAATGTAACCATAGATCCACGAACAATCAGAAGAAATATAAATCTTCTAAAATATAAATTAAATTATGACATAAGTACAAGAGAAGAAAACGGAAAAGGATATTATATAAATCGTGACTCAGAGACTGATTTTGAACCAGGAGAAATAAGAGCAATAATTGATAATTTTAGTTATGCGAACTACATAGTTCCAAATGTAGCAAAAGAAATAATAAAAAAATGTAAAAATATGCAAACAGTGTACGAAAATGCAAAACTAAAAGATTATCAAATATATTCTGTTAATAATAAAACAGATAATTCAGAAGTAATAAAAAACATTGAAGATATTTCAGATAGTATATATCACAAAAATAAAATTAAATTTGAATATTGGAAATATGCAATAACAAATAAATTAGAGAAAAAAATAGTAAGTACACCAACAGTTTCTCCTTATGCTATTGTATATAATAAACAAGAATTTTATCTAATTGCAATAAAAGAAGGACAACAAAAATTTTATAATTATAGACTAGACAGAATGAAAAACATACAAATTTTAGATGAAAAAATAGAAATAAAAAAGAGTAAAAATGAAATTAAAGAATTTGCAGAATCATCAACAGAAATGTTTGGAGGAGAAAAAGAAGAGATAGAAGCAATATGCCATATATGGATTTTAGACACAATATTTGATACATTTGGAACAAATGTTACTATAGAAAAAATACCTAAAAATGATGAATATTTCAAATTAATTGTTGATACAAATACACTTGGATTTAGAATGTGGGCTATGAGGAATATAGATTTAGTAGAAGTTAAAAGACCATTACATTTAAGAAAAGAAATGCAGGAAATTATAAAAAAAGCTTCTAATAAATATAATCTTTAAAAAATTTTACTTTTAAATTATGTACATAAGCAATATGTGACCAGCACAATTGTAAACCTTCTTATCACAAATTATAATGTATAAAGTGATAAGGAGGAATTTTTATGTTAAAAGAATATAATTTAGATGCAGAAGATGAAAAAATTATAGATGAACTAGATAATCTATTTGGAGTTATACAAAACAAAGAAGTATTAAAAAATATGGTAATGTATTCAAAGCTAAGAGAAGACAATGAAGTAAAATTTGGAAATTATAATATAATTATTCGAAATGACTCATCATACAGTTTATTGAAAGACTTTCTAAACGTATGTGCCAAATTATTTATAAAAAATAACATTATACCAAATGATAAAATTTGCTTTTTAAAAAGAAAATCAAATTCAGGAACATTAGATATGTTAATAGATACTGATGCTAGCATTATAGTGATAAATGAAAGAAAAGTATATATGGATTATGAAAAAGAAATAGATAGCTTGAAAAAATTAATGAAAACATTTAAAGATAAAATATTTATTTTTGAAGATACGAATTATTGTGAAGGACAAACAGATGCAGTATTAGGAAATCTTGCAAGTTGGAGGATGACAATAGAAAAAATCTCATTAGATGATAAAATAATGTACTGCAGGAACATGTTTGATGAAAATCAAATGAAATATAAAAAGCAAGGATTAAGAGATTTTGCAGACCAGCCATTTTGGAAAGTAAAAAATAATGTTATGCAACTAATTATTGAAAATAAAGCAAATGGAAACAATTATATAAATAGTGAAATGTTAAAGAAAAAAGCTGAAAAAGTAAATAAAAATATAAGAAGAAAGAGAAATATAAAGATAGAAAAACAAAATGCAAAAGAAGAACTAGATGAATTAATAGGTCTTACTGGAATAAAAGAAGAAATTAGTAAAATATTGAATTATATAAAATTAAATAAAGAAAGAGGAAAAATGCCTACATTACATATGTGTTTTACTGGAAATCCTGGGACAGGAAAGACTAGTGTGGCAAGGATAATAGGAAAGCTATTTTCAGAAGAGAAAATTCTATCAGGTAATGGAGAATTTGTGGAAATACATGGAAGAGATTTAGTAGCCAAATATGTGGGATGGACAGCACAAAATGTACACGATATTGTAGAAAAAGCAATAGGTGGAGTTTTATTTATAGACGAAGCGTATAGTTTGATTTCTGAAAGAAAAGGCGGATTTGAAGATGAAGCAATAGCTACACTAATAAAAGAAATGGAAGATCATAGAGAAGAGGTTTGTATTATTCTTGCAGGATATACAGAAGAGATGAAAGAATTGTTAAAAGAAAATCCAGGTTTTGAAAGTAGAATACAATTTACTATAAACTTTCCTGATTACACAGAAGAGGAATTATATGAAATATTTACTGAATTATGTAAGAAAGAAAAATATAGATTATCTAATAATTGTAAAGAGATACTTTTAGAAAATTTTAGAAAAGCTAAAGAGCAAGAATGTTTTGGAAATGGTAGATATGTCAGAAATATTTTTGAAAAAATAAAATTTGAACAAGCTGATAGGATAGTAAAAGCAAATAGTAAAAATATTAATATAATAACTAAACAAGATATTCAAAACACTTTAAATTTGGTTAGGACAAATAGTAGAGAAACTAGAAGAGTAATAGGGTTTTAGAAAATTTTTATTGTATAGAAACTGCTAGATAACATTTTTTTCACAATGCAAAGAGAAATAAAATCATAGCATATAAGAAAGAAAAAATAAAATATAGAAATTGCCACAAAAAAACAGAGATTGATTTTTCAATCTCTGTCGCCCGTGAAAACGAGCCCCATGAGGAATAATCCTCTTATGCTAAATACATTATACATTAAAATATGTATTTGTCAATAATCTTTTCTAGTCTTTGTATTTAATTTATGATAAAATCACCTTAAAAGTTTAGAAACGAATATTTCACC
>CAKNJL010000005.1 GCA_930982035.1 uncultured Clostridium sp. | reverse complement strand
TTGGATGCTATCTTCTTGCTTTAGGACCACGCGCTAGCGTTTAGTACAATTGTAACTATTAATGCTATTAGTGTAATTCCTCTGTTTTTTCTCTTTGCTTCTCTCATATCTTCATTCTCCTTTGTTATATTTTTCTTAGAGTCAATAACTCTAAGAAAAACTTTTTGTCAATACACCTTTTGATATGATATAACTTTAGCGTTTTTTATAAATTAAAAGATACTTTATTTTTTATTTATATTTGAAAAAAATTTTTTATAACTTTTTCAAATTTTCATTGACTTAACAGTCTTTTATTGATAAAATTTATTTATAAAAAAATCTTAGAGTTATTGACTCTAAGATTTTTTATCTGCTTTTCATTCAAAAATCACATTACTTAATATCCCTTATTCTAATAAAGTCTCTTCTTTTCCTAATTTTTTCCATAATTATTAATTGTAAAATTTTTTATTTGATTATAACTTAATACAATTCAAATTTTGTAATTGTGATAAGCTATGTGATTTTAATACAAAATCTCCTACTTTGTTTCCTTCTACTAAAATTGGTTCACAATTTGGAATTTTCATTTTCATTACTGTCTCTTTATCTAATCCCATCAACACATATAACATGCAACAAATAAAAGTATAATGAGTAAAAATGCCTATTGTTAAATTGCTTTTTAAGTCTAATGTACTCACAAATTCTCTACATCTTTTACTTACATCTTCTAAATTTTCACCTTCTGGTGCTTTTGTTACAAAATCTCTTCTAAATTTCATAAATTTAGAATCTGTAAAATATTGTGGATATTCTTTTTCTAATTCTTCTTCTAGTTTTCCTTCAAACTTCCCTAATGACCTTTCTCTTAAAATTGACAACCTTTTAAAATCTGTCTTTCCAGTTGCTAATATTGCCGTATCTATGGCTCTATCTAAATCAGAAGAATATATTTCATCTAATTCTTGAATATATTTGTTATTTCTCAAATTTTTAGCCATTCTTCTTCCGTTATCTGTAAGTACTGTATTATAAGCTCCACAATATATCTTTTTCCCTTCTTTAGATAATTTATTAAATTCAGATTCTCCATGTCTTACTAATACTATTCTCATATTCTTTCTCCCAACTTTAATCTCTATTCATCACTAATTATTTTAGTTTTTCATACCATTTATTCAATTGTTTTCTATTTTTAAATACATATACTTTCTTATCATTATTTTTTTCTAAAATTTCTTTAACTGTATCTCCTTTTGTTTTGTCCCAGTCGAAAGTAAATTTTAAAAATTTTGTATCCATTTTTTCTTTACACCCAGGTATTTCTGGCTTTTCTTTATTTCTATTTTTCAGATATCTCCCCATTATTCCTTTTATTCTAGTAAATCTTGAATAATTCAAATAAATAATAACATCAGACCTTTCAACTCGTTCTCCTAATGTTGTTTTATATGTACCATCCATTATCCATTTATCTTCTTGAGCTTTTTCTAAAATCATTCTATCTCTTTCATCTTTATCTCTAGGTATCCAATTTTCTAGATGATGTATGCCATCTAAATGATATACAGGTATATTATATTTTTTTCCTAATTTATCTGATAATGTTGTTTTTCCTGTTCCTGGTCCTCCAATGATAGATATTCTATTAATTTCTTTGATATCCATTTTTTCTAAATTTCCTTTTATAATAAATTTAGATTTTTTTAGGAATTAATCTATAAACCTATTATAATTATTTAAGTAATTACTAAAATTCAAGTATATAAAATTTTTTACACGTAAATTAAAGACATAGCATACAAAAAGTGCCATGTCCCAAACTGTATTCTTATTCTTCAACTTTTTCAAACATATCTTTTCCTACTCCACATAGTGGACAAACCCAATCTTCTGGTAAGTCTTCAAATTTTACTCCTTCAACTTCTTCATCATAAATATATCCACATGCCATACATCTATATTTCATATTATCACCTCCAAATTTACAATAGCATTATACCAAGTTAATGGCAATTCGTAAATACTTTTTTTGAATTTCTTCACTTTTTTATTATTTTTATTTACAATTCACAGTTTTACATCTATTTTAAGAATGTATGTATATTAATATTGAATAAATTTCGAATGTGATTGAAGAATGGTTAGAAAATCTTAAATTATTTTATGGAAAATGTTCGCGTCGAGCGTAGCGAGGACTAAGTGAAAGGGTGCCATAAAATAATTTTAGATTTTCTTAACATTCGTATTGAGCCGAGAAATTTATGAAATATTAATATATATACATTCCTTATTTTGTAATATGTGAATTGTAACTTTTTATTCTATATATAACAATTGATAATATTGCTATCACAATAATTATTACTACTACTATTTTCCACTTATTTTCTTTTATAGTTTCTGCAATATTACTTTGTGTAATTTCATTATTTTCACTTTGTTGTTCATTTTCTTCATTTTGACTTTCTAATATAGCATTTAATTTCTGAATTTCTATTTGTTTTTGCTCATCTGCTAATTTTTGTTCTTCTTCATTTCTCCTATATACATTTACTTTATACTCTTTTTTAGTATAACCATTTTCAGCAATAACATTAATCAAAATTTCATTATTTCCATACACTAAATTACTTCCCCCAGATATCTGTACATTTGCAGTTTGTTTTTCCGGAATTGCCAAAATGTTTAAGTTTTCAGTTGTATTTGTAACTATTGTATTATATTCATAAATATCATTTGCAAACTCAGGTTCTAATGTAACATTTTCTATTGCTAATGTTTCTAGATTAGCATTTGCTTGTTCTAAATTATTAGTTTTGGTCACATAAATTTTATAGTTTGTTACACTTGTTTTGTCTGGTGAATTTACATTAATATTTATTGTATTTAATCCTTCTTTAAAATTTGTATTTCCAGTTACAATTACTTCTGAATTTGCATTTTGTGGTATTGCTGTAATTTCTAAACTATTTAAGTCTTTTGTCAAAAAATAATATTCTGTTATATCTGGAGAAAATACTGGTGTTATTCCTTCTTGTTTTAATCTCATAATTTCTAGTTTTGAATTATCATCAGATGTTTGACTTGTTTCTGAAATTTCTATCTTTTCTATTTCTCCTTCTTCTTCTGTTATTACTTCTATACCATCTGTAAATCTTTGCACTAAATTTCCTTCCGAATCATAAAACTCTCCTTGTACTGATATCAACTCATTTCCTATTTCTTTTGCTTTTAATGTATATTTTACCAATTCGCAATTTTGTTTTGCATTATTTCCTCCAGTTTCATCATACCAAGATGTTATAATTTTACCATTTACAACATTAGTATTTTCTGGGCCTGATACATATTGAAATAAGTTTTCATTAAAATAGATATTTAAATCAAAAGCAGATATGTCAATGTTTGCTAGATTTATTGTAAAGCTAAATTCTTCATCACTTTTCACTTCTGATTTTGATATATCTAAATAGATATTATCTTGACTTTGCCCATCACTTTCTACAGCTATACTGGTTATACTTATCATTATTAAGATTATTAGAAAAATAGCAATTCTTTTCAAAACTTTCCTCCTATATAATTTATTGCTCTATAAACTTTATTCCTAGGATATGTCTTTGGATTAATAATAAATCCAATGACGTCGGTTTTTTACCATTTTTATTTATATTTCCTGCTTTTTGTGCTATAAAATCTAATTCTTCAATTTCTAATATATTTCTTTGCAATTTTAGCAAATCAACACTATTTATTTTTCCATTACCATCTATATCACCATAAATTATTATTTGATATTCACATACCAATACTTCTTGAGAATTTTGTATAAATACCTGCACCTTTGAACCAGTTCCTACTAAATCATTTTGTTGCAAAATGTTTCCTTCTTTATTTACTATTTTTATAAAATATTTGTCACTAATATTTATGTTTTCTAGTAATTTCTCTACTGTTCTGATTTCTTTATTTATTCCACTTATTTCATTTCCATCAACTTTTATATTAGAGCTAAAACTTAAATCATCTTCTGAAATTTTTTCTATTACATTTACACTTATAACTTTATTAATATTTTCATCCTCTTCTGAACAAACTTTTATATTGGTATTTCCAGTTTTATTAGCATTTATTTTACCTGTATTATCTACACTTGCAATATCACTATTTTCAGAAATATATTTTACATTTTTATTATTTGCATCTTCTGGCTCTATATTAGCTAGTATTTGATAATTATCTCCCTCTTGCAAAGTTAAGTTTTCCACATTTAATTCTATTCCTGTGACTTTACTATATACTTCTATATCTATACTTGCTTCTACACCATTTGATATTGCTCTTACTGCTATTTTAGCTGTTCCTGATGATATTCCATAAATATTGCCATAATCATCTACTTTTACTACTTTTTCATTACTTGAAATATATTTCAGCTTTTGATCTTTAGCGTTTTGTGGGTATATCTCTACATTTATTTTACTAATTTCATTTTTATTTATTACTCTATTATCTACTGATAACCTTATTTCCTCTACTTGAATTTCTGGAACCTCTTCTAAATATTCTTGAAACACATATCCTACAATTCCATTTTCTAAAATTACTCTATCCCATAAATCTCCTTTTTGTTTTCCTTTAGCAATTCTAGTCATAATTTCATTTGATGAAACTGTTGTAATTTTTTCATAACTTGTACTTGGACCACTTCTAATATTTAAGCTTGTCTGAACATTGGCATAAACTTTGGTATTGTCACTTTCATAATCTGATTTATTAATAGCTGGACTTTCTTCTTGTATTTCTGGCATATTGTTATATATAGGAATAATAAAATTAATACTTGTATCTAACAAATTGCTATTTGAATACCCTTTATATATAATTTGAGATTCACTATATGGAGCCAATACATTAGTCATATATTGATGCCAAAACAACTCGCCATTATTATTATCACTCACATGAAATTTCTGTAAATATATATTATTCTGTCCAATATTAATGTAACTAGAACCTATAAATATTCCTCCTCCTGTTATCGCTCTTTCCTTTGTATTCCATGGTATCAAATACTTAGTTTTTGTTGCTTCACTAGCTCCTTTTCCATCTCTTGCATATTTTAAACCATTTATAATTGCTCCCATTGGCTCTGAAGAACTTGTAGCACCTATATTATAGAAATTGTATAGTCCCTCATATCCTGCCACTTTTCCACTAATAGAACTATGTGATAAAAATGGACCTACCTCCTGCTTTATTCTTGACGCCAAATGATATGCACTAACCTTAGAAGTCACGCCTGCACTATATATTAAATCAGAATATTTTTTATTCATTGTGATTGTACTTCCACTAGAAGTTAAATAACTTACAATAGTATTATAAAATTCCGTACCATATAATATTTTCTCTACACCATCTACAGAATTTGTATTTGCATTATAAGACAATTCTTCAAATTGAAAAATTCTAACCTCATTCAAAAAATTTCTTGGATCCATAGTATATAAAATCGACTGTTTTGAGCAATCAACCCAACCAGCATCCACTTCTACATTATATTCACCTGGATTCGTATTTTTCCAATTATCAGAATATGACTTTGGTACTAAATTTTTTCCAAAAACATTTTCATTTTTTATTACATAATCCCAATCTAAATTTGTATATAATGCTGTAAATGTCCAATTTGGATGATTTTTTTTCAACTCTTCCAAATATGGCTTATAGCTTTCTGGAAAATTTTCTATTCCCTCTAATGTCTCTGATTTTTCAAAATTGTTTAATGCTTTTACATTTATTTTATTAGATATAAATATTGTTAGCATTATTATTAAAATTATATAAAATGAATATAATAATTTTTTATTAAACATATTGACTCCTTCAGGGATTTGAGGGACGGTCCTTTTTTCCCGATTTTGGGGGATTTTTGGAACGGTCCTTCAATCCCTGTTTTTAATATCTTTTAAATATAGCTCTTACTTCTTAAAAACAGGGATTGAAGGACCGTCCCAAAAATCCCCCAAAATCGGGAAGAAAGGACCGTCCCCAAAATCCCCCAAAATCGGGAAAAAAGGACCGCCCCCAAAATCCCTGCTATCTCTGTTTTTTTTTCGTCTCCACTGCTTTTACTATTATTCTTTTTGATGAATCTGTCGTGCATGTAATTAGCGTCAATTCTACTCTTCCATTTGTTTTTTGAGATAAACATTTTGTTTCTGTTGGTTCAACTGTTTCTATTAAATACACTTCATATTTAATACAATTTCCTTCTAAATCTGTTAAAATGATTTCATCACCATTAGATAATTTTTTGATATCATGAAACATATTCTTAGTAATATAATTGTGTCCTGCTATACAAAAGTTTCCTACTTCATTTGGATTACCACCATAAAATTTTGTTACTGATACTCCTAGTGCTTTTTCACTGTATTCTGAAATCACATAAGTTTCTAATTCTATTTTTGGAATTTCTAATTTAGCAATTACTGGATATCCTTTATATTCTGATATGACTTCTTCATTTACTGTATCTTTACTTTTATCATTATTAACATTGTTTCCTTTTTCATTTTCTGTTATTTCTGCTGATTTTTGTTCTGAATCTTCTCTTGAAACTTCTTCTTTTTCTGCATTTTGAGTATTTACTAATGTTGTTTCAATTTTTCTTTCTATATCATTATTAGCAATATTTACTTTTTTTAAATTAACTTTATTTATTAAGATTATTAGTATAATTAAAACTGCAATTATAAATGTTAAGATAAATATACATTTTTTTCTATCTTTCGTTCTCAATTCTTTTCCTTCTATTTATTTTTCTTTTTCATATTCATATATAGTGATGTGCTTATAATTGCAATAAATATCACTGCTACTGGAATATATAAATTCATACCTGTTTTTGGTAATTGTGCTGGAAGATTTTCTTCTCCATTATTTTGTTGTGTGTTATTTTGTTGATTATTATTTTCTTGCCCTGTTGTTCCCTCTGTATTATTTTCAGGTGTTTCTTCTTCTGGTGGTGTTGTTTCTGTGTCTGTTACTGTTACTTGAAAACTATTTTCTGCTATAATAGCATCTGAATTATCTCTATCTATTAATTTAAAAGTAAGTGTATAGGTTCCTGCTTTGTCAAATATTCCTCTTAGATTTAATACTTTATTAACATTTTGTCCTCCAATTGCATATCCTGAAGGATCTCCCCAACCGCTATCAATTATGTCATACTCTGTTTGTGTTTCATCTGTTCCTTTTAATTGTACATTTCCTCCATCTGGCGTTTTTGCTTCTGCTATTATTCTTGCATGGTTATAATTTTTTCCCATACTTGATGTTAATGAAAGTGTCATTTCTTTTTCTTCATTTATTATAGTTCCTCCTGTATATGATAAATTAAACTTATAATCTTCATATCTTGGTTCTACTACTATATTTTTTTCTAGTGCTGTGGTTATATCATCATAACTTTCACTTGCGTCTGGATTTGATAATCCTTCTGCTGTAACTGCTAAGTCTGTTGGATTAGATGTAATTATTCCTTCTTTTGCTTTAAATGTTATATTCATACTTTCTCTTGGACTTGTTCCTCCTGTTGAATCATAAAATACAACTCTTACTCTTGTTCCATTATCATTTGGTGTTCCTCCATCTGTTTCTACATATTCTAGTAAGTTATTATCATATGCTATATCAAATGTATATGCTCCTAATGGTTTTCCAAAAGTAATTGTAAGTGTTATTGTGTCTCCTGGATTTACTGTATTTTTATTTGTGGAAATTTCTATATTATCTAATGCAACTGCTTGTACTTTGTTTGTATTAAATAAAAGTATAATTGTAAAAATTGTTGATATAATAAGTATTATATTAGTAATTTTTTTCATTTTATAAATTCCTCCTTTTTTATTTTGTATTATTATTATGTCTAATTTTTATAATTTTATTAAATTTATGAAATGAAGAAATTTCCAAAAATGGAACGTTAGGGACGTGCCAAATCGTTCCATTCAAAAACAATAGCAGATATATTTATTCTCTTTTTTGAAATTGGTTGAATTTATGATAGTTTTAGGATATAATTACATTTGTTAATAGATTTCAAAAATACAAATTTTATGGAGGTTCATATATGAATAAATTAGTAATTAAAGAATTATACAAAAACACAAATGAATATGAAAACAAAGATATAACTTTAGAAGGTTGGGTAAGAACAATTCGTGATTCTAAAACATTTGGATTTATTGAATTAAATGATGGTTCATTTTTCAAAAATGTTCAAATTGTTTTTAGTGACAAGTTAGATAATTTTAATGAAGTAGCTAAATTATCAATTAGTTCTTCTATTAAAGTTACTGGTACTTTAGTTATAACAACAAATGCAAAACAACCTTTTGAAATACAAGCAAAAAATATAGAAATTTTAAATTTATGTAACTTGGAATATCCACTTCAAAAAAAGAGACATTCTTTTGAATATTTAAGAACAATAGCACATCTTCGTCCTAGAACAAATACTTTTAATGCTGTATTTAGAGTAAGAAGTGTTTTTGCTTATGCAATACATAAATTTTTCCAAGAAAATGGATTTGTATATGTTCATACTCCTATACTTACGTCTAGTGATGCAGAAGGTGCTGGAGAAATGTTTAATGTTAATTCTTTTGACCTTGCAAATGTTCCAAAAACAGATGATGGACAAGTAGATTTTACAAAAGACTTTTTTGGAAAGCCTGCTCATCTTACTGTAAGTGGTCAATTAAATGTTGAAACATATGCAACTGCTTTTAGAAATGTATATACTTTTGGTCCAACATTTAGAGCTGAAAATTCTAACACTGTAAAACATGCTGCTGAATTTTGGATGATTGAACCTGAAATCTGTTTTGCTGATTTAAATGATGATATGGATTTGGCAGAAGAAATGCTTAAATATACTTTTTCTTATGTTTTAGAAAATTGTAAAGAGGAAATGGAATTTTTTAATAGTTTTGTAGACAAAGGGCTATTAGATAGATTGAATAATGTTATTCATTCTGATTTTGCTAGAATTTCTTATACAGATGCAATTAAAGAGTTAGAAAAAGCAAATGATAAATTCGAGTTCAAAGTATCTTGGGGTGTTGATTTACAAACAGAACATGAAAGATATCTTTGTGAACAAGTATTTAAAAAGCCTGTTTTTGTAACAGATTATCCTATGGATATTAAAGCTTTTTATATGAAACAAAATCCAGATGGTAAAACAGTTGCTGCTGCTGATTTGCTTGTTCCTGGAATTGGTGAAATTATTGGTGGTAGTCAAAGAGAAGAAAATTATGATAAATTGCTGGCTAGAATGAAAGAATTAAATATGGATATTGATACTTATGATTGGTATTTGGATTTAAGAAAATATGGTAGTTGTGTTCATTCTGGTTTTGGTCTAGGTTTTGAAAGAGCTATTATGTATTTAACTGGTATGCAAAATATTCGTGATGTAATACCTTTCCCTAGAACACCTAAAAATTGTGAGTTTTAAAATTTCAATCCCTCAGATTACTGAGGGATTGATTGGATTATTTTCAAAATAATTATCAACGCTTATATACTCGTGTAAAATTACTTAGTTTTTTTATCAGGCTTTCACTCAATGCATTTTTTGGTAATCTCCAAGACCAATTGCTTTCTGAAACTGTTGAAGGTGTATTCATTCTGCCTTCTTTTCCTAAAGATAAACAGTCTTGAATTGGGAATATTACCATATTAGCCGTTGAAGCCATTGCAGAACGTACTGCACTTAACCCTAGCTTACATGTTTCATTAAAATTAACATAGTCTTTTGCAAAAGCTCTATCAATTTTATTTAGAAGCAATACTTTTTGTACAAATGTTTCAGAGTCGTGCGTAGATGTATAACCTACACAATTTTTAGGCCAATTATGAGGAAGATGCATATTATCTTCATTTTCTTGTAACCCAAAAACCATAACTCTCATACCAGGATATCCAGACTCTGCTAAAAATTCTCGAACGGCATCATCAATATCACCTAAATCTTCAGCGATTATTGGTACATCCCCAAGCTGATTTTTTATTGCATTAAATAATTTCATCTTAGGACCTGGTTGCCATTTGCCATTTACAGCTGTTTCTTCACCTTGAGGTATTTCAAAATAGTTGCAAAAGGCTCTAAAATGGTCAATGCGGACCACATCGGAAATTTCGAACATCTTCTTCATTCTCCAAATCCACCAGGAATAACCTTGTTTCTCATGGACGTTCCAATCATACACAGGATTACCCCAAACTTGTCCAGTTGCAGAATAATAGTCAGGTGGTACACCTGCTATTTTTTTAGTTACTAGTTTTTCTTCGTCAACTTTGAAAAGTTTTGGATTTGCCCAGACATCACAGCTGTCTGGAGAAGGATATATAGGAATATCTCCTATAATCTTAACTCCTTTTGAATTTGCATAATCTTTCAGTTTTTTATACTGTTTAAAGAATAAATACTGAATAAATTTGTAAAAAAGGATATCCTTCTGCAAAATCTTTTCATACTCTGACATAGCTTTAGGGTTTCTGGTTCTAATATCTTTATTCCACTCCCATACAGCTTTTTCATCCAAGTAATCTTTAAGTGCCATAAAGAATGCATAATCATTTAGCCATTCTTTGTTCTCCAATTCAAAAATCTTTGCTTCTTTTAAGATCCTTGAATCTACATTTTTAAATGCCTTTTTTAAAATAGGCATCTGTGCTGAACGTAAAAATTCATAGTCTACTTTTGGAAAAATTCCTTTAAAACTAAGTATGTCCTCCTTCTTTAATAGACCATCTTCTACCAGCATTTCCAAACTAATTAAGTATGGATTACCAGCAATTACCGAGTAACATTGATATGGGCTATTTCCATACCCTGTGTGTCCGACAGGCAAAATTTGCCAATATTTTTGTCTGGCAGAAGCCAGAAAATCGACAAACTGATAAGCTTCCTTTCCTAAGCTTCCTATTGGATAATCACTTGGTAATGAAAATATTGGCATTAATATGCCACTGCTCCGTGAAAATTGTGCCATAAAGACACCTCCTTATAAAATAGTACATTGACATGTTACTTCACATAATATAGCACAAATCTAGAAAAAATTCAATAATTAAATAAAATTGTATCTTATCTCTAGTTAAAAATCGCTATAATTTATAGCTAATTTTTATAAAAACCAAATTATAATATAACATTTTCTATTGTTTTTTCTTCATTTAGTGCTGGAATTAATATTGTTAATTCTACATAATGGTTCATATTTTTCTCCTTTTTTCTGTTTACCCAATCTTTTAAATTACTAAATATTTTTCTATAATACCTCTCATTATTATTTGCTTTGTTTTTGTTTCTATTTTTTATATTTGTAACTAAAAATATTATTGAAATTATTCCAAATAAATATTGTATATCATATATGCATGCTAAATATGATGTATTTAAGGCTTCTTCAAACATCATTTCTTTTGTAAATGTAATAATTGTGATAACTAATGCTATTAATGTGATACCTCTTTTGCTTTTTAGTCTCATTTTTCATTCCTCCCTTTAATTTTTCATTAGTTTTTTCCTACATTTAAATACTCTAGGGATTTTATTATTTCTTTTTTTACTCTCTTTTACATTAAAATATTCTATTAAATAATTTTTTGTTTTCTTTTTGCCTACAATCAAAATTATGTTCAATATATTTTTATATATTATAAAACAGTAATATATAAAAAATAAAAGAAGGATATTTAGTCCCTTCCTAAACTCCTTCTAATTCATTTCTACTTTTCCAATAATATCATTAATATCATCTATATTGCATTTTCTCATATATTCTTCTATTCCTTCAATTGTCTTTATGCTAGTATATGGATCTACAAAATTACCAGCACCAATTGAAACTGCAGTTGCTCCTGCTAACATAAATTCTATGGCATCTTCTCCTGTCATAATTCCACCTAATCCCAGAATTGGAATATTAACTGCTTGCGATACTTGATATACCATTCTTACTGCTACTGGCTTAATTGCTGGGCCTGATAATCCACCAGTATTATTAGCAAGTACAGGTTTTCTTTTATAAATATCTATTTTCATTGCCAATAATGTATTAATTAAAGAAACCGCATCTGCGCCACCATCTTCTACTCCTTTTGCAATTCCTGCTATATCTGTTACATTTGGTGTTAATTTTACTATTAATGGTTTATCTAATACTTTTCTAACTTCACTAGTTACTTTTTTTACTCCTTCATATGTATTTCCAAAAGCCATACATCCTTCTTTTACATTCGGACAAGATAAGTTTAATTCTACTCCATCTATATCTAAATTATTTAATATCTTACATAACTCTACATATTCATCAATTGAACTCCCACATGCATTTACAATTATTTTTGTATCAAATTTTCTTAAATATGGTAAATCATTATTTGCAAAATATTCAACTCCTGGATTTTGAAGTCCTATACTATTTAACATTCCACTTGCTGTTTCACATACTCTTGATGGCTTATTTCCACTTTTGGGTTTTAGTGAAGTTCCTTTTGTTATTACTGCTCCTAATTTTCCCAAGTCAAAAAAATCCGCATATTCCCTTCCATATCCAAATGTCCCTGATGCAACTGTTACTGGATTTTTCATTTCTATTCCTGCAAAATTTATCTTTGTATTCATAATTTTTCCTCCATTGATTTAATTATTATTAGTTATTATTAAATTTACTTTATCTGACATAATATGTCTGCAACATATAAATCTTGTTTTATTACAGTTTTCTGACTGTAATTGCATAGATTAAATATCTATATCGTAAATAATAATTCTTTTTAATCTGTATGCTTGCATTACATTCAATAAAATAGGCATACATTTTTAAGTTTGAATAGTTATTTTTTTATAAGTTATTTTGTTCCATATTCTTTTATTGTTTTTTCTTGTTCTTCTAAATTCAAATTAGCCATGTCTTCTATAAATTTATTTACTTTATCTATCTTTAAATATTTTGGCTTTTCTTCTATACAACTCATATATTTTTTTATTTTGTCTATTATTTTGATGTTATATTTCTCAATCAATTCTTTATTTGTGCAATCATAATCATTATAAAATTTATCCTTATTTTCTTTGGCCTTTTTCATTTCTTCATAAAAATATTTTTTACCAAAATAATAATCTACTAATAGATGTAAAAAATATCCCTTCCAATAATCATTTTGTAAATCTACCTTTTTGTCTTCAAGAAATTTATCAAAATATATTTCTTGATCATTAGTTGTCCAATCTCCCCATTTACCATAATGTGTTATATTTTTACTTATATCTTGGTTGGTCAAAAATATATAGTCTGGTGCAATTGTTCCTTCTAAAAATTCATTCATATTCTTTACTTTTTCTTTATTCTTTTTTGCATATTCATTTGCTATTGCCAAATGTATTGTAAATCCTGGCATTTCTATTCCTCTTTTCTTTAAAATAACTCCATTGTATTTGTATTGCAAACTAAAAAGTTTTATAGTGTTTCTAAAGTCTGTCGTATTTTGTCGAAATAAAGATACGATTTATGACCTGGCCCGTTTTGTCTAAATTTCTACATCTCTTGCATTAAATACTGGACCACCTTTACAAACATGGAAATATTCTGGAGCATCTTTTGGACTTTGGGCTGTTTTTACAGCACATCCTAAGCATACACCTAATCCACACCCCATTTTTTCTTCTAATGACAATTGACATTCAATATTATTTTCAAGAGCATATTTTTGAACTGCTTTTAACATTGGAAGTGGTCCGCAAGCATATATGCAATCATATTTTTCTTTTTCCATATCTTTTATTAGATAATCAATTGCAAAACCTTTATTTTTGTAACTTCCATCATCTGTTGTAATAGTTAGATTATCTGTTACTTCTTCAAATTCTTTTTCTAACATTACAAAATCTTTATTTCTAAATCCTAAATAACAGCTCACTTGTTTTTTTTGTGCTTTTGCTTCTTTTGAAAGTTCATATAATGGGAATATTCCTATTCCCCCTCCTATAACTGCTAATTTATTGTATTTTTCAGTTTTAAAAGTACCATATCCTAATGGTCCTATAATATCAATCTTATCTCCTACTTCTTTTTTGGATAATATTTCTGTACCTTTTCCTTTTACTTGAAATATGAATTCTAATATTCCATTTTTTCTATCTAAGTTGTATATACTAATTGGTCTTCTTAAAAATGGCTCTACTTGGTCTGTTACTCTTATTTCAATAAAATTTCCAGGCTTAGATGTTTCTACAATTTCACTTGCTTTTACACTAAATTTAAAAATTCCTTTAATAATTTCTTGCTTTTCTATTAATTTTGCTAATACTTGCTTTGGCATTTTTTCTCCTCCTTAGGGATTGAGGGACGGTCCTTCAATCCCTAAAAACAGGGATTAGGGGACACTCCTTCAATCTAGTTTTATTTATGATTTTAATTATAAATTAAAAATTTAGTTTTTATCATATTTTTATTGTTTACTATAATCTTTGTAATGTCTAACTGCATTTTGTGTTGTTATTGTCAGTTTTTCAGGTAATTCATTTAAACTAAACCATTTCATATCTGTGTGTTTTGTTGGTTCCATAATTTTTGGTTCTCCATTTGTTATCTTACATAAAAAACTTGGAGATACCCAATGTTGATTTTCATTTTTTACAATATGGTCACATATTCCTAGAAGTTTTTCTACTTGTATATCTACATCACATTCTTCTTTTACTTCTCTTTTAACTGCATCTTCAAAAGTTTCCATCCATTCCAGTTTCCCGCCTGGTATACTCCAATATCCTCTTTCTGGTTCTTTATTTCTTTGCTGTAACAATACTTTTCCCTCTTCATTTAAAATGAATGCACCACATCCTACTCCTATATAATCTTTACCTGGTTTCATTTTTTATTCTCCTTTTTCTCTAACAATCTCTTCCATAGGTACTTTTATATATTTAGTTTTACATCAACTTTATCAAGTTTATTTTTTAGTAATTCAATTTTTTGCATACCTTATGTTATTCTTGTATTTTCTATTTTACCAAGCTTTCTACTTTATGTATTTGTTCAATTCATCTCTCATTCTAATTGCTTCTGCTCTTGTTGCTTTTTCAAATTCTTCCTCTGTGTATTTATCTTTCCATAAATCTGACTTATATGCACACATTAATCCTCTTGAACTATTTACAATTCCACCTATTCCATTTTCATCAAAACCTAGTGCAATATCATCTGCTTTTCCACCTTGAGCACCATATCCTGGTATTAGGAAAAATGTATGTGGTGCTATTTTTCTTAAATCTTGTAATTGTTTTGGATAAGTTGCTCCAACAACTGCTGATATGCTACTATATCCGTATTTTCCAACTAAATCTGCACCCCATTCTTCCACAAGTTTTACCACTTTTGTGTATACTTCTTCGCCATTTTCTAATTTTAAATCTTGTAAATCTCCAGAAGATGGATTTGAAGTTTTTACCAAAATAAATGCACCTTTATCATATTTTTTGCAATCTTCTATAAATGGTTTTATTGCATCTATTCCCATATATGGATTTAATGTTACAAAATCAACATCATATATACTTTCTTCTTTTTCATCTATTTTAGTTTTTCCTAAAAAGGCATTTGAATATGCTTTTGCTGTTGTTCCTATATCTCCTCTTTTGATGTCTGCTATAACAAACATTCCTTTTTCTTTAGCATATTTACATGTTTCTTCAAAGGCTTTCATTCCTTCTAAACCATACATTTCATAAAATGCTATTTGAGGTTTTACAACTGGTATAATATCATGTGTTGCATCTATTAATTTCTTGTTAAATTCTAATATAGCTTTTGATACTCCTTCTAAATTTTTTTCATATTTATTTCTAATATATTCTGGTATCATTTCATATCTAGGGTCTAAACCGATAACTGTTGGATTATTGGTTTCTTTAATTTTATCAATTAATTTATCCATTGCATTTGACATTTTTCTTCACCTCGCATAATATATTTAGTTTTTTATACAGGATTTACCTATAAACCTGAAATTCACTTTACTTTTTTAACTCTTCCCACTCATTTTCTTTAAATCCTATATATATTTTTTCTTTAGTTATTAACAATGGGCGTTTAATTAACATCCCATCAGATGAAAGCAACTTTATTTTTTCTTTATCTGACATTGTTGGCAATTTTTCCTTTAAATTTAATTCTTTATATTTTAATCCGACTAGTATTAAAAAATTTTTTTATTTCATATCCACTTGCTTCTATCCATGTTTCTAGCTCTTTCTCTGTTGGAGTTTCTAAAACAATATTCCTATCTTGAAATTTAATATTATTTTTTTCTAACCACTGTTTTGCTTTTTTACAAGTTGAACATTTCGGATATTCTATAAATACATTTTCCAAAATTATTTCCTCTCTTTCTTATCAAATATTGATTACTTTCAATTTTAAAATTTATGTCTTCTGACTTAATGATTTTTTCTCCGTCCCCAAATCATCCTTCATATACTATTTTTCCATTTACTATTGTATATTTTACTTTTCCTTTTAGTGTTTTTCCTATAAATGGGCTGTTTTTAGATTTTGATAATATCATATCTTTTGTATATACATATTCTTCATTTGGATCAAATATTGTGATGTCTGCCATTTTTCCTGTTTCAATACTTCCTCTTTCATTATCAATATGTAATAATTTTGAAGGTGTATATGAAGTAAGTCTTACTAGATTTAGATAATCTATGTGTCCTGGGTCTACTAAATTCATAATTTCAGCTGGAAGTGCTGTTTCAAATCCGATTATTCCATTTGGTGCTTTTGATAGTTCTACATTTTTTTCGTCTTCTGCATGTGGTGCATGGTCTGTAATAATACAGTCAATTGTTCCTTCTTTTAAGCCTTCTATAATAGCTTGTCTATCTTTTTCTTCTCTTAATGGTGGATTCATTTTTGCGTTTGTTCCTGATTTCAAAACTTCATCTACTGTGAATGTAAAGTAATGTGGACATGTTTCGCAAGTAATTTTTACTCCTCTTTTTTTTGCATCTCTTATCATATTTTTACTTGTTTTTGTACTAATATGGCATATATGCCCTCTTACATCGTTTGTTTCTGATATTACTATTTCTCTTCCTGCCATTATTTCTTCTGCTTCTGGTAATACACCTTGTACTCCTAACTTATCTGCTACAGGTCCTGCATTTATTGCACCTGCTGATACAGATTTTTCTTCGCAGTGTGATGCTACATATGTTCCTAATTTGTCTGCTTCTATCATTGCTTGTCTCATCATTCTACTATTTACAACTGGCATACCATCATCAGAAAATGCAATTGCTCCTGCATTTCTCAATTCTTCAAAGTTTACTAGCTCTTCACCTTTTTCACCTTTGCTTACAGATGCATATGGTAATATGTTACATAAGTTTACTCTTTTAGCTTCATTTATTATATATTTTAATGTTTCAACATTATCTGGTGTTGGCTTTGTATTAGGCATTGGACATATTGTTGTAAATCCTCCTGCAACTGCACTTTTTGAACCTGTTTCTATTGTTTCTTTATGCTCTCCTCCTGGCTCTCTTAAATGACAATGTATGTCTATCATTCCTGGTATAATATTTAAATTTGTACAATCAATCTCTTTATCAACTGTTTCGTTTATATTTTTATCAACTTTTACTATTTTCTCGTCTTCTATTAATATATCATACTTATCATTTAATTTGTTTTTGTAGTCAATTACAGTTCCATTTTTTAATAATATTTTCATTTTTATCTATCCTTTCCGTTTTTTAATTTATTTTCTAATCCTCACAACTCTATTAATTTGTACACAAATACTATGTATCACTTTTTTAATTTTCTCGTAACTTTTCTAAAATATCTATTATCTATTTACCATTTCCTCACAATATTTACATCTATATACTACATTTTCTCTATCTGTTAATTCACATATGTGTGGCAATTCTTGTTCTATTGATGTAATACATCTAGGATTTTTGCATTTTATAATATTTACTAATTTTTCTGGAAGACTAGGATGAAACTTCTCTACTATTTTTCCATCTTTTATTTTATTTACAGTTATATTTGGGTCTAAATATCCTAATATATCTAAATTAATATCTGACTTTTCATCAATTTTAATTATATCTTTTTTTCCTGTTTTATTACTTTTAGCATTTTTTATTATTGCAACAGATGTATCTAACTCTCCTAAATTTAAATAATTGTATATTTCAAAACTTTTTCCAGCTTGTATATGATCTATTACATAACCATTTCTTATGCTATCAATATTCATTCTTTATTCTCCCTTCTATCTTTAATATAGCACTACTCTCATTTATATTTCATTTAGAAATTCATAAATATATATTTAATTATTTCATTGAAAATCTATTATTATTTTATCGTTTCTTAAATACTTATGCATGTAAACATTTTCAATTTATTTCTAATAATTTTAGTATTAGTGCCATTCTGATATATTTACCATATTTTGCTTGTTTAAAATAGCAAGCTCTCTTATCATCATCTACATCTACTGATATCTCATTTACTCTTGGTAATGGGTGCATAATACATAAATCTTCTTTTGCTTTTTCCAATTTTTCTTTATTTAAAATATAATAATCTTTTAATCTGATATAATCATCTTCATTAAAAAATCTTTCTTTTTGAACTCTAGTCATATATAAAATGTCTAAATCTGACATGTATTCTTCTATATCTTGTGTTTCTATATATTTTATATTGTTTTTTTCTAGTACATCTCTTTTTATATAATCTGGTATTTTTAATTCATTTGGTGAAATCAAAACGAATTTAATATTTGTGTATCTTGACATTGCTGTTAATAAAGAATGAACTGTTCTTCCGAATTTTAAATCACCACAGACTCCTATTGTTAAATCAGATAGCCTGTGTTTTTCACATTGAATAGTTAATAAATCTGTTAAAGTTTGTGTTGGATGATTATGTCCTCCATCTCCTGCATTTATTATTGGTACTTCTGACTTCATTGCAGCTACTAATGGTGCTCCTTCTTTTGGATGTCTCATTGCAATAATATCAGCATATCCACCAATTACTCTTACTGTATCTGCTACGCTTTCTCCTTTTGCAGCTGAACTAGAATTGGCTGATGAAAATCCTAATACATTTCCTCCTAATTCCATCATTGCTGCTTCAAAGCTTAATCTTGTTCTTGTACTTGGTTCGTAAAACAATGTTGCTAATTTTTTGCCTTCACATTTTTTTGAATATTTTTCTTTGTTTGCAATTATATCTTTTGCAACTTCTATAAGTCCGTCAATCTCTTCTGTTGATAAATCTTTAATATCAATTAAATGTTTCATTGTTTCCTCCTTTATTTTAATCTCCTAATACTATACATAAAAATCCCTTAAAAGTCAAGGGGGGCCCTAATCCATCTAATTTTTATATAGAGTAAAAAAATTCATATTCTTCTTTCTGCACAAATTGTACAATATATTACATTTTATCGTTTTGCATAATTTTGCTTTTAAATAATTTTATTTTTTTGCAACCATTTGAAAAACTTAGGATAATCACCTTTAAATTGTGTCTCATCTTCTTGTATTAATTTGTTAATTTCATCTTTTGTCATATAATAGATTGCTTGTATTCCTTCTTTATCATAGTTTAATTCTTTGTCATAGACTAACTTATACATTTTAGAAAAAGCACTTGTATTAAGATCATTTGGTTTAAAATATCCTATTTCTTCTAATTCAACATTTGTTATTCCTAATTCTTCTTCTAGTTCTCTATAAGCTGCATGTTCATAAGTTTCTCCTGAAGATACATGTCCGCCAACTGAACAATCATAGCAGTTAGGGAAAACCCTTCTATTAGCACTTCTTTTAGGAACTATAATTTTATTATCACTTGTAAATATCATAATGTTGATAACTCTAAAATTTCTCCATCCATTTTTATAAATAATATCTCTTTCTTCTTTTCCTATTACTTCATCATTTTCATTAACCAAATCTAAATATTCCATTTTATATCTGTATATTTTTAAATATACATTTCCTCCTTCTCTTTATATTTTTCTTATTTGTTCAGAATCACTAAACTAACTTTATTTTTTTGCAAACACTATCTGTAAAATTAAATAATACTACTTTAAAAATATTATAGCATTTATTTCTAAATCTTTCATTATAAATTCAAAAAAAAGACCGGGAAATTCCACTTGCAGTTTTTTTTATTTAATGTTATTATATTTTTGAGAGTATAAGACACGTAAAATAATATATATTCATTAATGAAGGGAATGATTTTTTATATGAAACAACCAGAATTTGATTTTTATGATAAAACAAGTCTAAAATCATACAATTTAGATAAAACCATGAGATATCAATTAGATATGCTAGACACATTAGATGTTTTCACAAGAAAACACTGTGAAAATGTTGCTGCTTTAACTTGTAGACTTTGTGAATATTTACATTGTAACAAAGGTTTTACAGAATATTGTACAATATGTGCATATTTACATGATATCGGTAAATTATTTATACCACCTGCAATATTACAAAAACCTGGAAAATTAACAGATGAAGAATATGAAGTTATGAAAACACATACTACTTTAGGATATGAAATGTGTATGAAAGACTTAAAATTAAGGCCTTATGCTGCAGGTCCTTTATATCATCATGAAGCTTTAAATGGTACTGGTTATCCTCAAGGTTTAACGAAAAAAGACATACCTTATGAAGGTCAAATTATTAGAGTAGCTGATGAATATGACGCTATTGTAAGTAAAAGACAATATAAGTCTCATGTTGGTATTTCTGATACATTAAAAATTTTGATTGACGAAACCAAACCTTCTGTTACTCCAGATTACTCTGGAAGCTTAGGTCGTCTTGCAGAAGAAGTTAAACTTGGTAAAAGTAATGCTGTTATAGTTCGTACTCTATTCAAAGTTGTTATTGATGATATTGGTTATGAAATCACTTGTACTCAAGGTTATCTTGATTCTCTATTAGATGACATGAAAAGATTTAAAAAGATGGAACAGTATAAAGAAAAAATGAATAAAGCAAAAAAAGACAAAGATAAAAATTATTACTTGGAAGGTATTAAAATGTTATTAAAACCTGGTGAAACAGTAGAAAATTTTGAGCAAATTCATAAAGAATATATTGAAGCTTATGATACAAGAAAAAAAATTATTGATAATCTATATAGTGAAATTAAAAATATTAAAAAATTAAAAGTTTAATATGGAGGTGTCAAAAGGGATTAAGTAACGCTCCTTGGAAGATGGATTGAGAGACGGTCCTTGGAAAAAAGGTATTGAGGGATGGTCCTTGGAAAAAAAGGGATTGGGGGACGGTCCTTGGAAAAAAAGGGATTGGGGGACGGTCCTTAAATCCCTGTTTTCAAATAGTAAGAAATAAATTTTAAAATATTTAAAAAACAGGGATTTAAGGATCGTCCCCCAATCCCTTTTTTCCAAGGACCGTCCCCCAATACCCCAATTATTCTTCTAGCCCAAAGCTTACTCCCAAGGCATTGTTTACTTCATTTATTATTCTTTCGTCATCTATATGACCTATTTTTTCTTTTAATCTACTTTTATCTATAGTTCTTATCTGCTCTGCTAAAACTACAGAGTTATTTTTTAATCCACAGCTTTCTGAATCTATCTCTATATGTGTTGGTAATTTATTTTTTCCTGTTTGTGAAGTTATTGCTGCTGCAATTACTGTTGGACTATACTTATTTCCTAAATCATTCTGTATAATTAGTACTGGTCTTACTCCTCCCTGTTCAGAACCTACTACTGGGCTTAAATCTGCATAAAACATATCTCCTCTTTTTATTACCATCTTTTTCACTCCTAATACTGTTATATTATCAAGTATGTGTTTTATTTTAAATATTAGTCATAGTAAAGTTTTGTCTATTTTAACTTTACTTCTCTATATAATATGTAAACTGATGTGTTTTTGCTATTATCTTTTATTTCCATTTTAGTAGGTTTACCTGTTTTTTTATCTATATATAATGTTTGATATCTTTTATACTTATTATTTTTATTTTCAACATTTAATATTATTTCATCGTTTTTTTCTTCATATATTTCTTTTTCATTTAATTTGTAATTTTCTATAAATGTATTTAAATCTAGGCAATTATCTGTCATATATTCATAATTATTATATATTTTTGATATATTTATCCTACTATTTTCAACTTTTAGTTCATTATCTTTTTTGGTAATTTTTACTCCTTGAATATTTTCTGGTTCTAGTATTTCTTGTTCTGATATATCTGGAGATATGTATTTCTGCTTAATAGTATATTTATTAGTATTTTTATTACTATTAACTTCTACTTCTATTACTGCTTCATATGAACTAATATTTAAAATATTATCAATTATTTCTTGACTAGTACTATTATTTCCAATTTTAATTTTTTTACTCTTATTTATATAAAAAAATATGCAAATACAAATTATAATTATAATAATAACTATTATTATTTTTCTTAATAATTTACTCAAAAAAGCCTCCTATTTCCGATAAAAAAGTAGCAAGAAATTTATTTATTTTACATTATCAAAATAGAATTTTTATAATGTAAAAATAATTTCTTGCTAAATTTTATTCTAGAGACTTTTAAAATATTCATCTAACTTATTTACCAATTCTTCTTTTGTTTCTATCTGATTGATAGAGTTTCTAAATTCACTTGAGTTTTTTAAGTTTTTTGTATACCAAGCTATATGTTTTCTTAATTCTTTTACTGCTATTTCGCCCTTTTCTTCAACTGCTAAATCTATATGCTGTTTTATTACTTCTAATTTTTCTTGATTAGTAGGTTCTTCTATTTTTTTACCATTTTCTAAGTATTCCATTATTTCTTTAAATATCCATGGTTTTCCAAAAGAACCTCTCCCTATCATAATTCCATCTACGCCAGTGTATTCAAACATTCTTTTTGCTGTTTCTCCATCTATTACATCTCCATTTCCTATTACAGGAATTTTGACATTTTCTTTTACTTTTTTTATAATATCCCAATCTGCTTTTCCTGTGTAGAATTCACTTCTTGTTCTCCCATGTACAGTTATTGCAGATATTCCTACTCTTTCTGCTATTTTAGCAATTTCAACTGCTACTATATTTTCTTTATCCCAACCTTTTCTTATTTTTAATGTAACTGGAACTGTTGATTTATTTACAACTGCTATTAAAATTTTTTCTGCTTTTTCTAAATCTAATAACAGTTTACTTCCATCTCCATTTTTTACAACTTTTGGTGCAGGGCATCCCATATTTATATCAACTATATCAGCTATTTTACTGATTTGTTCTGTAGCATACATCATAGATTCTTCATCACTACCAAATATTTGCATACTTATTGGTCTTTCTTCCCCTTCTGTATTTAACAATCTTTTAGTTTTTAAATCATTATGAAACATTGCTCTAGAACTAGCCATTTCTGTACATACCATACCTGCACCATATTTTTTACATATTATTCTAAAAGGTCTGTTTGTTACACCAGCCATTGGCGCTAATATTAGATTATTAGGTAATTCCACATTTCCTATTTTTAGTTTTTTTATATAATTCATTTTTTCTCCTTTAAAAGACAATGTGGGCCAGGTCATAAAATGTATTTTTAATAAGTAAATCAAAAAATATTGATTTTATATATTTATAACTATAAAATTTGTCATATTTTGTCGAAACAAAAATACATTTTATGACCTGGCCCGTTTTGTCGGTTTGTCGGTTTGTCGTTTTGTTTATTGTACAAATATTGTTTTCTTTCTTTTTCCACTTATATTTAACAAAAGTCCTATACATATAAAGTTTGTAATTAGAGAACTTCCTCCATAACTTATGAATGGTAATGGTACACCTGTTATTGGTAATAGCCCCATAACCATACCTATATTTTCTAATACATGGAATAAAAATATTCCTGTTATTCCAATGGCTATCAATGAGCCTGCTCTATCTTTAGCAGTTTTAGCAATATATATACATTTAGTTATTAAATATACATATAATAGTATTATTGCTCCTGCTACTATAAATCCCATTTCTTCTCCAATAACAGAATATATAAAGTCTGTTGTTTTAGGATATAAGAATCCTAGTTGTGTTTGGTTTCCTTTTAATAGTCCCATTCCTGTTAGTCCACCTGAACCTATTGCTATTTTTGATTGAATTATATTATATCCTGATCCTCTAGGGTCTGATTCTGGGTTTAAAAATACATCTATCCTTTGCTTTGCATGTTCTGGTAAGACAAAGTTATATAATAATGGAACAGCAATTACAATTAATAAAATGGTTCCTATAATATATTTTTTATCTAATCCTGCTGAAAATAACATCAAAGCCATAGCTACTATAAATGCTAAAGCTGTTCCATAGTCAGGTTGCATTACTATTAATAGAATTGGCACACCTACTACTGCCAATGCTATAGGTAATCTACTTATTCTATTTATTTCATCCTGCCCTTTATGTTGTATTTTTAAAATTGTATATGCTAAAAATAGAATTACAAATACTTTTGCAAATTCACCAGGTTGAAATGAAAATGCTCCTATATTAAACCAGCTTGTGGCTCCATTAATTGGAGATGTAAACAATACTCCTATTAATAATATTATAAATATGCCATATAATACTGGTGATGCTTTTAATAATAAATTATAGTCTATAAACATTACTATTACCATAGCTATTAAACTAACTACAAACCATATTATTTGCTTTGTAAATTCATCATATTCAGTTTCTTGCGTGGCAGAAAATAATGCAACTATTCCTATTATACATAGAATAATTGCAGTAATTAAAATTCCCCACTCCATATTTTTTAATTCTCTTTTTCTCATTAAATCACTCTTTTTCTATTATTTTTTTTGATTTAATTTTTCTTTAGTTCCTATTTTTCTGCAATTTTTAAATCTTATTAGCTATATTATTTTTAGTTTGTCTTTTAATTGATATGTTTTACAAATAGTATTTATTTTCTAGCTATTTGTTATACTTTTTATTTTTACTTTTGTATTCTTTTTTATATTGTTCATTTGTTTTTTGCTTTTTATAATCATTTTTACTTTCTTTATTAGAGTTTTGATTTTCTTTTTCACTTTTATTTTCTTTATTTGAATCTTTTTTTTCAGTATTTTTGTCATTGCTATTTATTTTTTCTTCTTCATTTCCATTATCTTTTGGTTTTTCTTGATTTTTTTCTGAAACATCATCTGCTACATTTTCGTTTGAAATTTCTTTGTTTTCTATTTCAGTTTCTTGTTCTTCTACATTATGCTTTTCACTTGTTTGTTCTTTACTATTTTCATTTTTTTGCTCTGGATTATTTTTGTTTTCTTTCTCTTGATTTTCGTCTTTTTTATCTTCACTTTTGTTGTCTGTTTCCTTTGTTTTTTCTATTTTTCTTGCATCATTTTTTATATTTAAAATTGGTATATTCGCATATAAAGCTGGAGCCCCATTTGTACCATCTTCATTTTCTTTATTTGTTAGCCTTACATCTATTGCTCCTTCATCTATATCTATATATTTTTTTATTACTTCTATTATTTCTTGTTTCATTAATTCTAAAAAGTCTGCTGAAACATTTGCTCTATCTTGCATAAGAACTAAATGTAATCTTTCTTTCGCAGTATCTTTTGAATTTGACGCTAGTTTTTCTTCTTTTTTTCTTAATTTATTAAAGAATTTCATTATGCCTTCAAACATTATTAAATTTCCCTCCAACTTTTGTTTTATTATGATTTTCTAAAAAGTCTTTTTAATCTTGCGAAAAAACCTTTTTCTCTTCCTGGTATTGTTACCTCTATTTTTTCTCCTAAAACTCTTTTTGCTATTTCGATATATGCTTTTCCTGATGGTGCCCTTCTATTTTGAATTACAGGTTCTCCCTTATTTGTTTGTGTAATTATATGCTCATCATCTGGTACAACACCTATTAAATCTATTGATAATAAATCTACAATATCATCAACATCCATCATTTCACCTTTTCTTACCATGTTTGGTCTTATTCTATTTATGACTAATTCCGGATTTTTTATGTCTGATGATTCTAAAAGTCCTATAATCCTATCTGCATCTCTTATTGCTGATATCTCTGCTGTTGTAACTACTATTGCTCTGTCTGCTCCAGCAATTGCATTTTTGAATCCTTGCTCTATTCCTGCTGGACAATCTATTAATATGTAGTCAAATTCTTCTTTTAATCTTCCTACTAAGTTTCTCATCTGTTCTTCATTTACTGCGCTTTTATCTCTTGTTTGGGCTGCTGGTAATAGGTATAATTCTTTGAATCTTTTATCTTTTATTAATGCTTGTCTTAATTTACATTTTTCTTCTACAACATCTACTATATCATATACTATTCTGTTTTCTAGTCCCATTACAACGTCTAAATTACGTAGCCCTATATCTGTATCTATTAGTACTACTTTTTTCCCTTCTAATGCTAAACTTGATCCTAGATTTGCTGTTGTAGTTGTTTTTCCTACTCCACCTTTCCCTGATGTTATGACAATTACTTCTCCCATAATTTTCCTCCTTAGGATTTAAAAACACATATTTTTGATGTGTATATCATATAACGAAATCCATAAAATGTCAATGATATTTCGTGCTAAAATTACAAAAATATTGCTAAAATGTTACAAAATTGTTACATTTTTTTATTTTTTTCTTTAATAGCTTATCTCCGTAAATTCTTACTTGATGTTTTACCTATTTTTTTGATATCTTTCAACAATTCCACTATACATTTGAAAACCTCAATTTTATTCAATATAATTGAAATAAAATTGAGGTAATTTTTATCACTATATTAAATTCTGGCTGACTACATTATAGTTAATGTCTTATAATAATTTTTATTCAACAATTTTATGCATGTTTTCTTCGCTAGTTCCATCTGCATTTTCTACTGCTGTAATTTCAATATCAGGTCTTATAGAAACCACTGGACGAAGATAAACTTCCTGATAATTATCCATATAATTAAAACCTGATGAAACTGTAAAATCCTGTCCACTTATGGCATAATTAACCACTTCATAAATTCCAAATAGAGCTGTATCCTCCTGTTTTCTTCTATTAACATAACGTGAAGCAATCCAATATTCTTGTCCTGTTCCAAAAATCATATCATATATCACACTATTTTCAAAGTTTTCTTTTGGGGTAGTTGAACCAAAACTATAATATGTTTGTGTTACAGTTAAACTTTGACTTGCTTCTGCCCTTCCTTCTTTTGTTGCACTATCATATCCATTCTCGCTCGTATCTATTCCATCCTTCTTTACAGTATCTGTATCTATTCCACTTCCATTTTCTTTAGCATATAAACTTGGATAAACATTTCCATTTATCTTTTCTGACTTTCCGTATTGCAAACCGCCTCCACTTATAAAAGAGTCTCTTTCTTCTATTCCTTCTTCACTTAACCAGTATTCTATATCTTCTAAATTTATATTTCTTGCTTCTACTCCTAAAGCACTATTATTATAAAATTTATTGCATATACGATTTATAACTAGAACTCCATTATTATATCCTAAATATCCACCAAAATGTGGTCCACTATCTGTAGGAGTTTCACTTATTAAATCTACTGTTCCATCTTCATGAATATTTAATATTCTCCACTTCATTCCTTGTGTTTGAGTTATCTTTACATCTCCATCAGTATATCCACTTGTATTTTGTGATAAATTATATGTACTAGATGAGTCATAAGTATAATTCACATAATCTCCTATTTCTAATCCTGGCCTTACTCCTGTTTCGACTTCAACTATATTTACTGCCTCTTTATCCCCTTCTGTATAATCTGTATAATACATTTTTGTTGTTCCATTTTCATTAACTCCTACACCTTGTACATAAAATATATTATGACTCTTTTGATTTATTACATATATATCCATTAATTCTGATTGGTCAATACTGTTATTATCTTTATATTTTTCATAATCTTTACCATAATTCAATGTTAAACCATCTAAAGCTTTTAAATCTATAATCAAAAATCCATTTAAATCATCATTTGCTCCTAATGGAAATCTTGATAACATGCTTGTATTTGTATATGGAGTGCTTGCTGGCAAGGCACCATATTGTGAATAATATAATGAAATTTTATCCCTCAAATTTGAAATATCATTTTGCATACTTGTCAAGTTTTTTACATATACACTATCTTTTGCCGAATAAACTAACATTCCTGTAACAATCAAAATTATTATAACAGCAATTGATAATGATATTACTGTAATTCCTCTATTATTTTTTATCATTTGAATACCTCCAAAACTTCTTTAGTATAGTTTACTATTAAATCAATTTATTTTCAATAGGATTTTTTAGATTTTTTAGTTCACAATCTATATTTTTATACAAAATCTTCCTATTTTCATATATTACTTTTTCTCTTATTAATATTCCCCATAAAAACATTATTGCTAAAAAGATTGCAATATTTCTTAAATATAATATTATTATGCTAGCAAATATTGTTAGTATTATTAATGTTATAAAAGAAATATTATATATGTACTTTTCTGCTATATACTTTCCTTTCAAGAGATATATTATACCTTTTAATATTCTCCCACCGTCTAGTGGATATATCGGAAATATATTGAATATTATTAATAATATGTTAGAATAAATCATCAATAATTTATCATTGTAACTTATGTTTGTAATATCAACTATAGATAATATACATATTATTAATGCATTAGTTAAAGGTCCTGCAAGTGCTACAAATATTTTTTTTACTTCTAGAAGATTTCCCTTTTTTATTTTTACATTATAATCCTTTTCTTTTATATTGAATTCAATTGAAACACCAAGTGGTCTTATTTCAATTTTTTCTGGTTTCATTCCTACTATTAAACCTGCAAGTAAATGACCAAATTCGTGTATTATTGCAAATATCATTATCATAGCATATATTTTTATTTGATTAGTTATAAGAAATAATATTATTAATATAAATATTTTTAAATCAATTCTAAATCTCATTATTTCCTGTATGATTATCTAAAATTCTTAAATACATCATACTCTCCTTCATAGAATATTTAGGTTTTTATGAGGATGTCACCTATAAACCTATAACAAATTTGAAAGCCTTATAATTTATATTAATTTAACTTTTATCTTTGGCTTTCCATAAATTTGTTTTAATCTATTAACTTATAATTCTAAAATTTTTTGAGGGTCCACCGTCCTTTCTGATATCCTAATTTCAAAGTGCAAATGTGGGCCTGTTGAATTACCTGTAGAACCAACTTCTGCTATTTCTTGTCCTTGTGTTATTTGATCTCCCTCTTTAACATATATGTTATTACAATGTGCATAAATTATACTTACCTCTCCTATTTGTATTTTTAAATGTTTTCCATAATCCCCTTCTTCTGAAACCAAAACTACTTGCCCATTTGTAGCTGATTTTATCTTAGTTCCCATAGGTGCTGCTATATCTGCTCCTGTATGATTTTTGGGCACACTTCCAGTTGCGGTCTCTCTAAAACCATAGATTGAACTTATCGTCCCTTCTACTGGTTTTATAAAACTTGTTGTATTTTTTACATTTATAATATCTTGTTCTTCTTGTGATAGATTTTGATTTTCCTGCGTTTCTTGATTTGTTTCTTCTGCTTGCTGATTCTCTTCTACAGCTCCTCCAATACCATTATTATTTTGATTTTCTTCTACAGTGTTTGTATTTTGTTCTTGATTATCCTCTTGACTTTCTTGTTTATTAAAAAGACTCATAATGTAATTTTTAGTATCTTCATACAATTTTGCAAAATCAATATCCTGAGATATAATTTCATTTACTTTATTTACAAAATCTTCTGAAAATATATATTTATTATTTTGAATTGTATAAATTATTAAATATATGCATGTGCAAATTATAAGTTGAATTACGATTTTTTTTAATAATTTTATATCCTTTTTTTCTTTCTTTTCACTCTTTTTTTCTTCCGAAACTACTGTTAGACCTTCATTTCTTTTTCTTCGCTCATATATTTCTTCTGCTCGTCTAATTCTTTCTTCTACCGTCATTGCTCTTTCCATAAAAAAACACCTCTTCCTTAGTTTCTTGTTAAACTATATGTTTGGAAAAGATGTTTTATTCATTTGAAATTAAAATATTTAATTTTTTCACTCTGAATTATATTACTAGAAAATTCATAACATTTCTTTTTAATATTTGATTTTTAATTTCACTTTAAGTTACATAGCTGAATAATTTTATAGTATTAGCTATTTAATTATTAATAAAATTAATTGTATAAAAATTATTATACTAGTTATATATGCATATTTTTTTAATTTTTTATTTATTTTAGAATTTGTTATAACTTCTTTTTCTGACTTTTCTACTTTTTCTATATAATCTAATACTAACATTTCTGCTTCTTTTACAACATATCGATTGCTTTCTTCCTCTTCTTTCTTTTTCTCATTGTTTTTATTTATCTTTTGAAATTTCTTTATCATCTTATTTGATTTAAAAACCACATATGCCTCTTTCACAATATTAGATGGTAAATCTTTTAAAATTATCATATTTTTTGAATCTAAATCTTCCATCAGTACCTCCTTATTTCCTATGTATCTGTATTAATTATTTCCATATTTTTTCAACTTATACAAAAAATTTGGACAAATCTCGCTTCGTGAGAACTTTTCCCTATTTTCTAACTTTACTATATGTATTTAAGTTCTCAAAGAAGCGTAAAGATTTTTCTGTGCAATTTTGTTTTTATATTATAGGAAATTGTATTTCCTATAATATAAAAACGGAACGATAGGGACGTGCCAAATCGTTCCATTTTGGTACGATTTAGCACGTCCCTATCGTTCCGTTTTAATTTAATATATTGTTTCTCTATTGATTCTAAAATATGGTAAACAATTTCCATCTGATGTTATAAATAATACACCATTTCCCCCTATTCCTTCTGCATCATTTCCAAATATCTGTATAATATTAGTTATATCTTTAACTTTATCTATTTTATGTACTGTAAGGTCATCTTCATTATATCCATATTCTAAATAAGTATATTCTACTGTTCCATCTTTTTTTAATATGAATATATATTCATTTATACTTTGATTTAATTGATAAATATAAATATTTGCAACATCATCTGCAATCTTATATTCCTCTCCATATTTATTATAAAGATTACTGTTTTGGTTCATCACAATATATGCCTCTGAATTAGAATTAACATATGCATATGTAATTCCAAGTCTTCCTTGTAATGGATCTTCAACCCTTATATTGTTTGCTGTTCCTAGTTCTTCTGAAACTGATTCTGAAAAATTATTTAGATATTGATTTTCTGTTGTTTCATTTTCTTTCGTTGTTTCTTCTGTTATATTTTCATTTTTTACATTATTTTCTACTTTTTCATCTTGCGCTGAAGTTTGAATTGTAGTATTTTGATTTTCTACACTTCCTACAACACTTTCATCTTCTTTTAAAAATCCTAAATAATACACTATTCCTAAAGCTATTATAAGTATAAAAATAATAATTATACTTATTACAGTACCTAAACTTACTTTTATTTCTTCTTTTTCTTTCATATTTCTCTCCCCTTTTCTTTTGTATAAATGAAAAACATTCTTGTTTTACATTCACTTTTTAGTCTTTCTTGACTTTTGTTATTCTGTGCTAATTATATAAAACATGATTATAAAAGTCAATCTTTCGTTTACATTTTTAAAAAATTTTTTATACTAATTTAGGGACAAAAAAATTCTTATTTCTTATCTTAATATTAAAACGATGATTTTTTTCGGCCCCAAAATGAGAATTTAATCAATCTTTTCTATGTCTATTCTTGCTTTTTGATATTCTATATCTTCTATTGAAACTCCTGCTAATTTTAATGTGTTTCCAGAATTTAATCTTAAAATTACTGTACTAGTTAGAGTAATTCTATTATTTACTAGTTCTTCTAGTACTGGGCCATCATTAAATGTACTGTCAACTGGAACATCATCAACTAATAATACTGCATTAAAATTAAATGAACCCGCACCTTCCTTTATTCCGAATAACTGATATGATATTTGATAAATTCCTGTTTCGTTAATAGATATTGTATCACTTCCCTTTGCATGTGTTAGGGCATTTCCTATTAAAATATCATTTTGACTAAATTTTATTGTTGCTGTTCCTAGTTGTGTATTATCTCCTTCTATAGCAATAGATGTTAATATATCTTTTTGTTCATTTGGATTGCTTAAAACTATGATTAAAACTATTATAGCTAATATAATTATACTAACAATAAATATTATAGAACATTTTATAGCTTTATCAAATTCACAATTACAATTCATAAAAATCCCCCCTATATATTATATGAGAATTTTTATTGAATGTTATTTTTGACATTTTACATAAAAAGTTGTATAATAAAATTGTAGCTCGTAAATACTTACACATTTAGAAAGGAGAAAACAGTATATGTTTTCTGGAGCAAAATGCCCTCTGGGCGATGAAAGAAGATGCCCTGGGCATCAACTCAAAAACAAATATGGTCAGGTAATTAACGACTGTGCTTTTTGCAAAAAAAGCAAAGAACGAATACTTCCGACCATAACGGTAACTTCTGTAAATAAATAAAAAAAGATTTTACCGTTGTTTTTCCCCAGTAGATGACTTTTACAGTCCTTCTCTGGGGATTTTTATTTATAATATTATTCTACACTTTTCAAACTTCCTATCATATCAATTTTCTTTAGTGCAAAATATGTAACAATATTAACAATAATTGAAAATACTAATGTAATTGCTACAGCATATACATAACTTATTGGATGAATAACTTTTTCAAATCTCAACATATTAATTTCACAAGTTCCTAATATATAGAAATTCAAGAAATATCCAGCAACTAACCCCAATACTATACCTATTAATGTTAAAATAATTGTTTCTCTAGTAATATAATCATATACTTCCCTATCATAAAATCCCAATACTTTTATTGTTGCTAACTCTCTTATTCTTTCACTAATATTAACATTTGATAAATTATACAACACTACAAATGCCAATAGACCTGCTGATACAATCAAAATCACAACTACATAATTTAAAGAATTCATTGTATCATCTAGTGTTTTCATTGTAGTTTTTGTTAAAGTTACTGTTGATACTTCATTTTTAGCTACCATTTCTTGCATTACTGTTTCTTCTTGTTCTTCTGTTAAATCATTATCTTGAATTAATAATACATTTGTACTATATTCTTCTCCATAAATTTGCTGATATAATTCTTTTGACATATATACATAATGACTAATATAGTTCTCTGTAATTCCTACAATTTTTATTTCTTTTTCTATATCATCATTTGTAGTTACTTTTATTGTATCACCTACTTTTGCTCCTATTAATTCAGCCAATTTATCTGTTATAATAATTCCTTCCTCTGACAATTCAAATTTTTCTTTTGTCTTTACATCTCTTAGTTTTATCATTTTATCGATTTCATTTTTATCATTTGGTACAACAATTTGAACTGTTTCACTTTTATCATCTTTTCCTGCTGTTCCTGATTCCATATATGTCTCTAATATATCATTAATTTCTTCTTTCTGTCGTAGTTCTTCTGTATAACTATTTTTTTGTTCAGCAGATAATGATGTTTTTAAACTTACCATAATATCATAGTCAAATATATCTTCATATTGATTTGGTAATATTGAAGATATAGAATCCTTTAAACCAAATCCCGCAAGTATTAATGAAGTACATCCCATAATACCGATAATTGTCATTAGAAATCTTTTTTTGTATCTAAATATATTTCTTACTGTAACTTTATGAGAAAATTTTAATCTTTTCCATATAAAGTTGATTCTTTCTAATAAAACTCTTTTTCCATATTTAGGTGCTTTTGGTCTTAATAAGTTTGCTGGTGTTTCTTTTACTTCTCTTAATATTGTATATAAAGTTGCTCCTACAATGCAAATATATATTAATCCTAGTCCTAATGAAGAATACTGATGGTTGAATGATACAATAAATTCTGGTAATGTATACATCATTTCATACATATCCCATATAATTCTAGGTAATAGTTGAAATCCTATATTCATTCCTATTACGCCACCAACTATACATGCAAGACTTGAATAAATCAGGTATTTTAACATGATGTGAAATTTATTATATCCTAATGCTTTTAAAGTTCCTATCTCTTGCCTTTGCTCTTCTACCATTCTGGTCATTGATGTTAACGATACTAATGTAGCAATTGCAAAAAATACGATTGGAAATACAACACTAAGATTTTCTATACTTTCCGTATCTTGTATATAACTGCTATATCCTGCATTTTGTTCTCTGTCTAATATGTACCACTTAGCCTTTTCAATTTCCGATACTTTTTCTTTTGCATCTATTAATTTGCCTTCTGCTTCCTCTATTTTACTATTAAATTCTGCTCTTGACTTTTCTAATTCTGCCTCCGCATTTGCTATCTCTTGTTTTGAAGATTCCAATTCTTTTTTTGCATTTGCAATTTGTGTATTTGTTTTACTTTTGGTTTGCTTTAATGTAGCTTCTTTTTTGGCTAATTCACTTTTTGCATTATTAATCTGTGCTTCTGCATTTTGCAATTCCGCTCTTCCACTTGCTATTTGATTATCTATCTCTGTTATTCCTGCTTGTACTGATTGCCTATTATTTTCATATACTTGCTTAGTTGCTTGTAACTGTGCAATTTCTTGATTAATAGTTGCAATTTCCTCATCTGTCTCTGCTGTTTCTAATTGTGCTTGCTTTTCAGCTATAGAATTATCTGTTATTTTAATTGCATTATTAATATTATCTAATGTACTTTGCAATCCGGCTTTTTGCTCCTCTGCTTGTGCAAATCCTTTTTCTGCTTCTATTTTTTGATTATTTAGTCTAAGCGCATTTTTAGCAATCTCTGTTTTACCATTTTCTATTTGTACTTCCGCATTTGCAAATTCTTTTTTAGCCTTTGTTTCATTACTACTAATTTCAGATTCAGCACTTGCTATTTGTGCTTTTCCCTCATTGATTTTATTCTCTGCATCCTGAATTTGTGTCTCTCCATTTTGTTTTTCTGTATTAAACTCTTCCTCAGCTTTTGCTATCTCTTGATTTGCTTCATCAATTAGTTCTTGATATCTTGCGTTTTCTCTTTCTTCTTTTATCTCTTCTATCTTATTTTTAGTCTCTTCCACATAATCTTCATATTTATTACTAGCAGTTTGATATTTTTCTGTATTTTCCAATGTTATATATATTTCTGTATATATTTCTGAATTAACATTTTCTTTATTTATATATATATAATAATTGATTACACCTGTTCCTAACTTTGTACTTCCTCTTTCTCTTGATATATATAAAGGACTTTGTACAACACCTACAATTTTTAAACTTTTATTCTTTAGGAACTCTTCCTCTTCTCCCTCCGTCTTTTCTGGCTCAATCTCTATAGTATCACCTATTGATTTCCCTGTATCTTTAAGAAATTTTTGCTCTACAACACATTCATCTACATTTTCCGGCATACTACCTTCTACTAATACAGGCTTGTTAACATCATCTACACATAAAATTTTGGAAACTATTTCTTTATCACTTGTCTTTATTGTACCATCTCTACTGTATGTTCCATAAACATTTTCTACATTCTCTATATTTGATAATGCATTAATATCATCATTTGTTAAACCTAATGTAGACATTATTTCTATATCATATACATTCTGGTTTTTGTAATATGTATCAATAGAATCAACCATATCTGGTGAAGAAGCTCTCAATCCTGCAAAAAAACCAACACCTAATAAAGCCATAAGTAATATGGATATGAATCTTTTATATGATTTTACGATTTCTTTGAATGTATCTTTTAACAAAGCCCTTTTAACCTTCATTTGTATCACCTCCAAAGTTTGTCATTGGATGTCCATTGGGGACGTTTCCGTTTGGACATTTTTCAGAAAATGTCCAAACGGAAACGTCCCCAATGGACACCCAATGTTCCACCTACCATTCTATATTTTCTACTGGAATTGGTTTTTCATTTATCTCAATACTTTCTGCCGTTCCATTTTTAAATCTAATAATTTTATCAGCCATAGGTGCAATTGCTCCATTATGAGTAATTATAATAACTGTCATTTTTTCCTTTCTAGCAGTATCTTGCAATAATTTTAGTATTTGCTTACCTGTTTTATAATCTAACGCACCTGTTGGTTCATCACATAATAATAGTTTTGGATTTTTAGCAATAGCCCTTGCAATTGCAACTCTTTGTTGCTCTCCACCTGATAATTGTGATGGAAAATTCTTTTTTCTATCAGATAACCCTACTTTTTCCATAACCTCATCTGGACTTAAAGAGTCTTTACAAATTTGTGTAGCAAGTTCAACATTTTCAATTGCTGTTAAGTTTTGTACTAAATTATAGAATTGAAATACAAATCCAATATCTTCTCTTCTATATTTAATTAATTCTTTATTTTTTAATTTTGCTACATTTTTTCCGTCAACAATCACATCTCCTGAAGTCACACTATCCATGCCACCTAATATATTTAATGCTGTCGTTTTTCCAGCTCCAGAAGGACCTACAATAACTACTAATTCTCCTTTTTCTATTGAAAAGTTTGTGTTATCTAATGCTTTTATTGTAATTTCTCCCATTTTATATTCTTTACAAACATTTTTAAATTCTATATATGACATAATAACAACTCCTTCCGGGATTTGGGGACGGTCCTTCAATCCCTGTTTTTAGGGATTAAGGGGACGGACCTTCTATTATCATATTTATTTTTTTGTTATTCTTTCCTTTTTTGGATATTATATCACATCAATTTTAAAAGTTGAAGGAAAATTTTATTATTATATAATAAATTATACAATATACTCTATAGAGTTATCTTTAAAATATTTACTCATCTCTTCAATAAAAAACTTTTTTCCATCCTCCCTCAAATCATTTTTATACATATATTTTCCTTTCCCTCTCCCCTGCATTTTATCTTTATCATAAATCTGAATGGCATTTGGAAAAGCTTCTTCATTAATTTTAGTATGCACAAAACTATATGTCATAAAAATAATTTCAAAAAATACTTGTTGCTTTGTTTTTTTAGAAAGTTTATTATCTAATTCTATGATTAATTCTTTATATAATTCTTTCCAATTTTCTACCATAATTACTGGTGCAATTAGAATTCCCACTTTATATCCAGCTTCACTTAATTTATTAATTGCCTCTATTCTTTCTTCTAATCTAGAAGTTCCAAATTCTACGCGATTAATAATTTCTTTAGGATTCACACTCATTCTAATAATAACTTTTCCATTATGTTCTAAATTCAATATACTATCTACCATAGAAAATTTTGTCGGCAAAGTTAAATAACCTTTTTTCGTATCTTTAAAATTTTCAATTGTCCAAACAAGATTATTTGTAATAGTATTTTCTAATATCAAATCACTATTGCTCCCTATTTCAAAAGTCAATTCTTTCTCACTAGTTTCGGCTGTCTTTATAATTTTTTCCAACATTTTTTCTCTATTGACAAATAATCTTAAATATGCACATTTGTTATAATTACATACTAAATAACAATACATACAACCTGCTGTACAACCTGATGACGTATATGGTACCAAAAAATCAGAAGTTTTATGGTTTGGCACAAATTTATGGGTTTTTCTAATACCAATAATTAAATTTCGTTTCATATCCATAAATTCTTTATTTGACTTTTTTCTCATCTCTTCTATATTATTGTGATTTTCTATCTCCACTTTTGGAACATCTTTGTATTTTTCCATCAAATCTTTTCCAAGTTCATAATTTACAATATCTTTTTCAAAATAAATAGCCTTTGGTTTAAACATATAAATCATCATCCTTTCATGACTTAGTGTAACCAAAAACGAACTTTTTAATCAAATAGGGACGTGTCAAATCATTTCAAAATGATTTGACACGTCCCTAACGTTCATAAATTACATATTCATATTTAAAATGATTTTCTCCATCTTCTGGTCCTTTTTCTCTTTCAACTTCTTTCCATACTTCTTCATTAATTCTAGGAAAGAATGTATCTCCGTCAAATTCTTTGTCTATTTCTGTTACATACATTTTTTGTACATATGGCATTAACAGATTATATATCATTGCTCCCCCAATTACAAATACTTCTTCTTTACTTTCTATATATTCTTGGATTTCTAACATAGAATGTACTATTTGTACATTTTCATCATTTATTTTAAAATCTGGATTTTGTGTAAATACTATATGTTTTCTATTTGGTAATACTCTTCCTAATGATTCAAATGTTTTTCTTCCCATTATAATTGTATGTCCTGTTGTCAATTTTTTGAATCTTTTTAGGTCATCTGATATATGCCATAATAATTTATTATCTTTTCCTATTACATTATTTTTTGCTTTTGCTACTATGATACTTAACATTTTTTCTTATTCCTTTCGTTTTATTCTTCTCTATACAAATTTATTAATTTTATTTATCCAATCTGATATAACTTCTTTTTTTATATAAAAATTTCCTCTTCCGGTTCCAACTTCTATATCAGGTTTTGAAATCCCATGAAAATCTGTCCCTCCTGATATATATAAATTATACTTTTGCGTACAATTTATCATTGCTTGTTTTTGCTTTTCTGAAAAAGTAGAATAATAACATTCAATACCATCTAATTTGTATTTTTTAGCCACATATTCTACCATTTCTTCTGTATCGTCAATAGGGTATATGTATGGGTGTGCTAAAAATGCAAGTCCTTTTGCTTCATGGATTTTTTCTAGTAATTTTCCTATACTTATAGAATTCTTATTTTCATCTATGTAAAATATACTATTTTTATTACATTGCTCTGCTCTATAAAAATTAGGTTGTAATGATATATTATTTTTTCTCATTATCTCTTTATTTTCATGATATTTTAATAATTCTTCCTGGAAAACCGCAGATGCATAACAATGCTTGTCTGTAAGTTTTAAATTTGTATCAAAAATTAAACCTATTTTCTTTCCTTGCTCTTTTAAATACTCTAAATATTTTCTTTGTACCTTCATGATATCATTCTTCTTAAGATATGCTTTTATTATATTTAAATCTAATCCATATCCTAAGATTTCAATAGGTATGTCAAAGGATTCTAAATAACATTTAAACTCACATCCTACTATAATTTTTCCTTTATAGTAATTTTTTACATCAATATTACTTAATTCATTATATGCATCCACACAATCATGATCAGTAATTGATATATATTCTAATTTTTTATTCTCAGCTTCTTTTAGAATTTCCTTTACAGTATAACTACCATCAGAATATGTACTATGTATATGTAAATCTATCAAATTAATTTTACACCTCATCTTCTACGGATAATTTAGCATAATATTCAGGTTTAAAATCTTCATCATATTCTATATCTGCAAATATTTCAGGCATCTCTTCTTTAAAATATTTTAATAAAGGAATTAATACTTGTCTAATAGACGGATGTACATGTTTTGTTGTTCTTAAACTAAGAATATGTTTCCACTCTCTTATATTTGCTGTCACTGTATATTCTGCTGCTGTTGAATGTGGTAATATTTCTCTACACATATCTGTTGTAGCGCCTAATTGTTTCATTTTTATATATCCATTTTCTATTTCTTGCATTGTTTTTTTCCATATTTCATATATTTCTTTATCTTCCATATATACAGGATCAATAAATGCAATTTCATTTCCATACTTATCTTTATCATAACTACAATATCTTGTTGATTCAACTGCAAAACTTGCAAATCTATGTCTTGTTAAATCTTTATATGAACCTACATCACTATAAATTCTAACTGTTACTTTTTCATGTTCTAATACAGACTCATGTCCTCTTGTAATACAATTTGTTAATAATTTTTTATAGCTATCTTCTGTAATCTTTCCTTCTGAACGATAACAAGTTCTACAAGCTCTTTCTATTCTCTTCATTATTTTTTCTCCATCAATTTTTTCTACTTTTATCCATGGTTCTACAATTCTCATTTCATTTCTACCTCCAATATTATTTTTATTACTATATCAAAATTCATTTCTTTTTACAAGTTATTTTACTTATATTTTTAAATTCATATTACATATATAAAAATATTCCTGTTAGCGTATAATTAATAAGGATTTTTTATTTTTTAGTCTGAACAGTTACACAATATCTTTTTCACATCATTATAAACATAAAATGAGCCAATTATAAAAGATACATAATCTACTTTTTCTTTACAAAATTGTATTGCTTCTTTTAAATCCATTTCGTACATTTCTATATTTGCATTTAATTTTTTTGAATATTCATACATCAAATGACTATCAGCATACCTATTTTTATCATTCCCATTTGTAAAAATATATATGTTTCCATCTTCTATTAGTTCCTCTAGTATAGTTTTATAATCTTTTGATTTTAATATTGACATCACATATATCTTTTTTGCATTTTTATAATAGATATCTATTGTATCTTTTAAATTTTCTATAGCTTGTGCATTATGTCCTCCATCAAATATTATTGTTGGATTTTTATGTATTACTTCAAATCTTCCCTTATGGACGACTGTTTTTAATCCTTCCCTTATCTTTTTTTCTGTAAATTCAAAACCATTTTCTTCTAAAATTTCACAGCATTCTAAAGAAATTATAGCATTTTGAATTTGTTTTTTTCCTTTTAGATTAATCTCTATATTTTTATATTGTTTATAATTAAATATTTCATAATCTTTTTCATATCTTAAATTTGTCGTCTTTGATGTATCTATTAAATATAACTTATTATTTTTTTCTTTACATTTCTGTACAATAATGTCGTCTATTACTTTTTCCTGTGATACATATACAGTATTAGAATTTTCTTTTATTATTCCTGCTTTTTGTATGGCTATTTCCTTTAATGTTTTTCCTAAAATATTTGTGTGGTCAATTCCAATCAAGTTTATAATTGATATTATTGGATTAATTACATTTGTAGAATCATATAATCCTCCTAATCCTACTTCCATTACTACTATATCTACTTTCTTCTTATAGAAATATAATAATGCAGTTATTGTTGTAAAATCAAAAAATGTCATTTCTTTTTGGTATGTTTCAATTATTGGTTCTAGCTCTTCATATATTTTTTCTAATTCTTCATCCTTTATATTTATATTATTTACACTGATTCTTTCATTGTATTTTATTAAATGTGGTGAAATAAATTTTCCCACTTTATAATTATTTTTTATTAAAATGTTATTTAACATTTCCACTACACTACCTTTTCCATTTGTCCCTGTAACATGAATAAATTTTAATTTAGCTTGTGGATTTCCTAATTTATTCATAAAAAATTTCACATTTTCTACTGATAAGTTATCTTTCTTTCCTTTTGATAATCCTTCTATATATTTTTGTATGTCCATTTTTATTTGCATTCCTTCCCCTACTTATATTTCCCATTTTGGTACATATTCTTCTTCATGCTCACCTAAATCTTGCATATATCCATTTTTTATGTTCAAGTCATACACATATTCTTCTATTTCTTTATATTCTTCTTTTGTAAGTTTTCTATTTAGCTCCTTACTTTCTTTTGCCTTATATGTAGGAAAATATTGTGCCATAATGTCAACATACACATTTTCATCTATATTTTCTTTTATCCATCTTAAAATCTTTTTGCTATTTTCTATATTATTTGGCAATACTAAATGTCGAATCATTAGCCCACTTTTTATCATTCCTCTTTCATCTAACTTTGGACTTCCTACTTGTCTGTACATTTCTTTTATTGCTTTTACCGCTATCTCAAAATATCTGTCTACTTTAGAATATTTTTTTCCTAATTCATCATCATTATATTTTAAGTCTGGCAAATACACATCTACATATCCTTCTAATAATTTTAATGTTTCAACTTTTTCATATCCATTTGTGTTATATATAATTGGTATATTTAACCCTCTTTTTTTAGCAATTTTTATTGCTTCTATTATTTGAAGTGTATAGCTTGTTGGTGTTACTAGATTGATATTTTCTGCTTTTCTATTTTGTTGTTTTATAAATATGTCTGCTAATTCTTCTACTGATATTTCTTTTCCTTTACCTTCTTGGCTAATCTCATAATTTTGGCAATAAATACAGTTTAAATTACAATTAGAAAAAAACACTGTTCCTGAGCCATTTTCCCCACTGATACATGGCTCTTCAAATCTGTGTATAGAATATAGTGCAATTTTTATTTTATCTGTACTTTTACATCTTCCTATTTGATTTTTTGTTCTATTAATTCCACATTCATGTGGACATATTTCACATTTTTCTAAATTCATTTTTACTTCTTCCTTTACTTAAAACAATTTAATAAATAGTCACTATTTTAATGTATCTCTCTAAGATTACATTATTGACTTAATGACTATTTAAATACATATTTTTATTCAACTTTTTTTACATTAGTTACATATATATTTCCATTTGAGTCTGTTTTTAATTCAACTTCTTTTTTAGTAAATTTGTCTATATTGTCTTTTACTAATTGTTGTATATTTGTCTCATCCTCTGTACTTTTTACTGTTCCTATTATTTCATCATTTAAATTTTTTATTTGGATATTATATTCAGTTTGTTCTGTGTTATATGCTTCTGAATAATCTTCTAAAAATTCTACAATCTGAACTGTATAACCACTTTCTTTTTTCTCTATTTTGTCTAAAAGAAATACATCTTCTTGGTTATCTAATCCTGTTCCAACAGCATAATACTTATTTGTTTCCGCATTATACTCCATATATTCATAACCTTCTTTAGGAAATTCCTTTTCTAAATCATCTCCAAATATTTCTTTTTTCTTTTCTTCCAATTGTTCATATGATAGTTCATATTCTTCTAAATTCTTTTTTACAACCTCCCATATCCAAACATCTGGTGCATTATTTATATTTTCAAAACTTGGCAATGCTTCTCCTGTTATTTCTTTCCACATATATATTTTTTGTAAGTACGTTTCTATTTTATTTATTTCATCTACTGTTACTTCGGCATTTTTATTTTGTGCTATTTTATTTTGCCTATATGCAAACATTCCTATAAATATTATTAATAGGATTAATATAATAACTATGAATTTTTTCATTTGCTTTTTTCTCCTTGTTTCTTTTTGTTTTATTATATATCATTTTTTTAATTTTACCATACTTTATTAAATTTTTTTGAATTTTTTTATTTTTATGACAAGTTTCGACATCTTTCTTTTTTTCGTTTTGTTATAATGTTGACTGTTAACCAATGAAAAGGAGGAAAAAAGGTGAATGTTGTAAAATTACACGATAAGGATAGTAGAGTTGTTGGTAATATTACTGGTCAAATTACTATTTCTATTTATAATGGAGAATTTAAAGGACATCCAAACTTCTTGATTCAAGCAGATCATTCAGTCTCTGAAATTGCTGATGTTATTGAAGATCTTTTATATTCTTATTAAATTACAAACAATTTGAACAATTCGGGCCAGGTCACAAAATGTATTTTTATTTCGACAAAATTTGACATGTTTCATTGCTATAATATATTTGAATTGATATTTTCTTCAAATGTATTTATAAAAATATATTTTGTGACCTGGCTCGAATTATTTGTTTTTAATTATAATTAAAAATTTTTTGATTTGTAATTTGATAGTACTATATAAAAATTACAAGTTATCATATATTATGAGCTTAAACCGATGAAAAAATTTGCAATTTTCTTCTTCCATAATTTGTATTTTTGATAAAAAAGTGGTACAATATAATTATACCTTTCAAAATTGAGAGGAAAAAATATACATCATAAGGAGGACTAACTTTATGCAACCAGTAGAATTTATAGGCAAGGAAGTTTTTCTTGCCGGAACAACTAAGAAAATAGGAAAAATAGTCTCGAGAATAAGAGGTATGTCTGTTGACATTCTCCTTCCCTCTGGTAAACTTACAATTGCCAGATTCGGGACAATTACAAATGGGCAATTTAGCCCATATTGCGAATATTCCTGCAACGCAGGATATTTTGCAAATCTTTAAAAAATCTTTTGGATGGGAAACTGAATTCAGTTTCCCATCCTTTATCTTTTTTATTCAATTTATTTATAATCAACCCATTCTTCTCTTAATATTATCAGCTTAATATTCAAAAACTTAAAACATTATTGTTTTTTTATAATTAGCTTTATCCCAAATAAAATTTAGCAACAATTACAAGTATCCTATTTAAATTCATTTATTATCTAATCATTTCACTATAATAATATTATTGCAAAAACAATTGCTCCCATACAAAAAAGTAATCCTAAAATTGTTAAAGCCGTACCTAATGTTTTAGGAATAAATTTTTCTACGATATAATAATCATGAGGATCTTCTGGGTTATAGCGAACTTCTACTTCTTGCCCTACTGCATATTTAGATTGAGAACTTCCATAATGTGATTCTTTTACAAACTTGAGTCCTCCTACTTCATATTCAAATACTGGATACCAACTAGTTGAATATGCATTGCTATCAATATCTCTAGTCCTGTGCATAACTATATCTGTTACTTTTCCAAATGCTGTTGATGTACATCTTTTTTCTTTTGATTTTCTATTTCTTAACAACGCTATCCCTATTATACAAAATATGATCCCTATCAATCCACATATTCCACAAAATATAATTATTGGCATTGATTCATCTGTCATTTTATCCCTCTTTCTTTTCATTTAATGTTTTTCATAATTTTTATACCATTAAAAATTACAAAAGTCCAACAAAATGCACTCTAAATAATTTCTACTATCATTAAAAATATACGCGGTCAAATTTGACCGCGTTCTGTATTGTGGCTTATTCTTATTCACGTTTTAATATTTCAATAATATCTGCAAAATCTTTTTTCACTTTTTCTGGTAAACCTATTTTTACCTTTTCTTCAATCAGTTCCATTATTTCTTTAGCTTCTTCTTCTAACGGTTTTTGTTCTTCGGATTCAAAGAATATAACTGGTCGAATTCTTCCACTGACCGAATATTCTTCATTGCCATATAATGAAAATAACTTAACTGGTATAACTTCCTGATTAGTGAGTATGTATACTCCTAATTCTGAATTCCCCATATAAGTAGAGCCTAAAATATTAGCTCTTAAATTGTCATTACCCCATCTATCTTTAGGTGTAGTTAACAACTCTATTTCTCTTTTTGTAATTTCTGTTAAAGAATACATGTTATTTACAAGTTTCTTTTTTGTTTTCAGTTTTTTCTGCCAGTAATTTACTACTTGACCTAAATTTTCATTAAAATAGACTATCTTATCATCCATTCTGACAATTCCTTTATCCCAGTCAATAGTTATTCCTAACAATTGATTTATATCTTCAATTGTTAAACTTCTGGCACTTTTGATTTCTCTTCCATTTTCATCTTCACCTTTTCCATAAATTTGACCAATTTTTTTGGATTGCTCTGGCCAAGTTTTCCATCCTTCTAGTCCATCTATGGTAAAAGGGTTAGAAAGTTCTTCTAATACATATTTATCCTGCCAAGTTCCTCTTATTTTTTCTCTTCCCCAGCATTTTGCAACAGCCCACCATTCTGGGCAACGGCGGATTATCTCCACTCTTTTTATCCGAGGTATATAGTTTTCACATTCTCCTCCTTCAAATTTAACCACAATTTCTTTTCCAATAATGTTGTCCCTTTTCATCTTGTTTCCCCCTTTAGAAAAATGACATTACTACAATCTACTGACATTTATCTTAATACAATTCGCATGATTTTTCAATACATTCTATACATTTTTATAAATGTCCAAAACAGAAACGTCCCCAATTGGACATTTTTTTGCATTTACAATTTTTTGTAATTCGATTATTGGTATCGGTAATATAGAAATAGCTAATGTGATTAACCATTGAGTTGAGTTCAAATTAACTACATTGAATATTTCTGCTAATGCTGGTATTAGTACAACTATTGTTTGTACAAAAACTCCTAAAACAAAACTTCCTATTAGATATTTATTTTCTAATATTCCTGTTTTGAAGATAGATTTTTCACTTTTTATATTAAAGCTGTGGACAAGTTCTAATAGTCCCATGCTTATAAAAGCCATTGTTCTTCCTACTTCTACACCATAGTATTTATTTCCTATACTAAATGCTATTAATGTTAGCATTCCTATCATAATACCTTCTACTATAATTTTGCCCCATAAACCATCTGCAAATATTCCTTTTTTAGAGTCTACTGGTTTTCTTTCCATTATATCTTTTTCTGCTGGTTCTAAGCCTATTGCTATTGCTGGTAATGAATCTGTTACTAAATTTATCCATAATAATTGTATTGCAAGTAATGGTGATTTAAGTCCTAATACCAATCCCATAAATATAGTTACAATTTCTCCTATATTTGTTGCAATTAGAAAATGGATTGCTTTTCTTATATTATCATATATATTTCTTCCTTGTTTTACTGCTGAAACAATTGTTACAAAATTATCATCTACTAAAATCATATCAGATGCATTTTTGGCTACATCTGTTCCTCCTTTTCCCATTGCTATTCCTATATCTGCGCTTTTTAGTGCTGGGCTGTCATTTACACCATCTCCTGTCATTGCTACAACTGCTCCTTTTTTTTGCCATGCTTTTACTATTCTTACTTTATGTTCAGGTGTTACTCTTGCAAAAACTGTGTAATTTTGAACTTCTTTTTCAAATGTTTCTTGATTTATTTCATCTAATTCTGCTCCTGTAATTGCTTTGTCTTTTCTGGTTAATATTCCTATTTTTTCTGCAATTGCTTTTGCAGTTGCAATATGGTCTCCTGTTATCATTACTGTTTTGATTCCTGCTTTTTTACAGGTCTCAACTGCTTCTTTTACACCTTCTCTTGGAGGGTCTATCATTCCTATTAATCCTACAAAGTTTAAATTCTTTTCTATACTACTACTCTCTATTTTATTTGGAATTGTATCTATATCTTTATATGTAACTGCAATTACTCTTAATGCTTTATTTGCCATTTTTTCATTTTCTTTTAATATTTTTTCTTTATTTATTCCTATACACCTATTTAATAATATATCTGGTGCTCCTTTTGTTATGACTCTATATTTTCCATTTTCTAATTTATGTATTGTTGTCATCATCTTTCTATTTGAATCAAATGGAATTTCATTTATTCTAGGTTTTGCCTTATATAGTTCATTTTTATCTAATCTATTTTTATATGCAACTTCGACTAATGCTATTTCTGTTGGTTCTCCTACTACTTCTACTTTTCCATTGTTTATTTCTATTTTACTATCTGTACACATTGCTCCTAGTTCCATTGCTAAATTTGGATTTTCTGATTTTATCTCTACTACTTTCATTTTATTTTGTGTTAATGTTCCTGTTTTATCAGAACATATAACATTACTGCTTCCTAGTGTTTCAACTGCTGGTAATTTTCTGATAATACTATTTCTTTTTGACATCTTAGTCACACCTATTGATAACATTATTGTTACTATTGCTGGCAAACCTTCTGGTATTGCGGCAACTGCTAAGCCTACTGATGTCATAAACATTTCCATTGGAGGTATCTTTTTTATGATTCCTATAACAAATATTACTAAACATATTATTAGACAAATGACTCCTAATATTTTTCCTACTTGATTTAATTTTTTCTGTATTGGCGTCTCTGGTGATTCATTTTCTATTATCATATTTGCAATTTTTCCTACTTTGGTATTCATACCTATGTCTGTTACTACAACTTTTGCATGTCCATTTACAACTGTACTTCCCATAAATGCCATATTTACAATGTCACCTAATGGTATACCTTTTTTACAAATCACATTTCCATCTTTTTCGATTCCTTGAGTCTCTCCTGTTAAACTAGATTCTTCTATCTTTAAGTTGTAACTTTCTATAATTCTACAATCTGCTGGTACACTATTTCCCGCTTCTAATATGACAATATCTCCTACTGTTAATTCTTCTGACTCAATCTCTTTTTCTTTTCCTTCTCTTATAACTTTTGACATTTGTGGTGTCATCTTTTTTAGACTTTCTATAGATTTTTCAGCTTTTGCTTCTTGTAATACTCCCATTAATGCATTTAGTACTACGATGGCAATTATTATAATGGAATCAATATAGTCATTTTCCCCTTGATACCATGATATTCCTGCTGATACAATAGATGCCATGATTAAAACGATAATCATAAAATCATTAAATTGTTTGAAGAATTTAATAATAATTCCTTCTTTTTTGCCATTTTCCAACTCGTTTTTGCCATATTGATTTTGCCTTTTTGAAACCTCCTCATTAGTTAATCCCTTTTTGTAATTTGTGCCAAGTTTTCTTTCAACTTCTTCTTTTCTAAGTGTTTCCCACATATTCTTCCTCTCCTTTGTATGGACTTATCTTGTCCCTTTTCTTTGTAATTGTATTCATGTAAATTATTTTTATTACTAATTTTGTATTCAGGTGTGTCCATATTTTTACACAATTTAATTATGTAATTCATATTATGTTATTAGCATATCTTTAATGGAGGGGTTATAATGCTACTTAACTGTTTATTTTTAGCGATTTCTAGTAGTATAGATTCACTTGGAATTGGAATTACATATGGAATAAAAAATACAAAAATAACTCTATTTGCAAAATTTATTTTATTTTTAGTTGCTTTTACTATTTCTACAATTTCTATTTATTTTGGAAATATTTTGAAATATTTTTTACCTGATTTTATTATTGATTACTTGGGAAGTTTTATTTTGATATTTATGGGATTTTTTATGTGTTTCCAAGCTCTAAGAAATAATAAAAAAGATTGTAAAATTAGTTCTGATACAAATTTGAATGATACTGAAAAAATATATTCTTTTTTTATTAAATGTCTTGGTATTACCATAAAAATTATTAAAAATCCGACATCTTCGGATTTAGATAAATCCAATACAATAGATTCTAAAGAAGCACTTTTTCTTGGTTTAGCACTTTCTTTAGATAGCTTTTGTATTGGAATTGGTTTTAGTATGATAAATACTTTTTCTATTTTGTTTCCTTTATTAATTAGTTTTTTTCAATTATTTTTCTTGAATATTGGAAACTATTGTGGAAAAAAACTTTATTCATTCAATAAATTGCCTGATAATATTTGGTCTACAATTTCTGGTATTTTGCTTATTATAATTGGTTTTTGCAAAATTATATTGTAACTATTTACTTACAGTAGTTAACACTTTTATATTTGTGATGTATTTACAAAATGCTACTTTTTTGTTTTATCTCTATTGTATAATAATTCAATACATCATATCGCCATAAATCTAAATGGTAATTTATCTTTCTAATTCTTGTTCTATTTCATTTTTTACCTTTTTTCTTCCTAATCTTTCTATAATTTCATTTACATCTTTAGGCTGCAATCCTTCTCCGAGACTATGACCATTTTTATTTGATATTTTTACTAATTTTTTTATTAACACATCATCATAAGAATCAAATACTTCATCATCTAATATAACAAAATCTTCTATACATTTATGTTCCAATAAATACTTCTTTATTTCTAAACCTCTTCTATTTTGTATAAATGGTGTTGTATCTACACAAATCTCATAATTTGCTAATAATTCTTTGAGTTGTTGTGCTTTTTTTGTATATCTCCATGATGAACTTAATACAACCTTTGCTCCGGTTTCATTTATTGCTTTTTTTAATAATTTTATTTTTTCTATGTCAATTTCTTGTTCTATTCCTTGTATATTTAAGTTACTAACCTTATCAAAGTATTCGTCCGAATTTAGTACACCGTCAATATCTAAAAAAATAGCTTTCATTGTATTTATTTCTTCTCCTTACTTACAACATACTAGTTGTTTTGTTTTTTATCATTTAATTATCTCATGTTACATAAAATACAGCATATAATGAAACAGATTACATTTTTATTTGCATATCCAAAATTTTTAGTCAAAAATTTTATAACATATTTAGACTTACATTCTTTAATATACATATTAAATTCACTCATTTTTCAATTTCATCGACAACAATTTTGATATACCATTTTCCTCCATGGTAATTCCATAAACTGTATCTGCCACTTCCATAGTACCCTTTCTATGAGTAATAACCAAGAACTGTGTATTTTTAGAAAACTTCTTCAAATATTCAGCAAATCTATAAACATTTACATCATCTAGTGCAGCTTCAATCTCATCTAACACACAGAATGGGGCTGGATTAATTTTCAATATAGCAAACAATAAAGCTATTGCTGTAAATGCCTTTTCTCCACCCGATAAAAGCATCATATTTTGTAATTTTTTTCCTGGAGGTTGTACTGTTATTTCTATTCCACATTCCAAAATATTTTCTTTATCTTCTAATGTCAAACTTGCATTTCCCCCGCCAAACAGTTCTCTAAACACTTCTGCAAAATTTTTATTAATCATCTCAAATTTTTCTTTAAATTGTTCTTTCATAATACTTGTCATATCTGAAATAATTTTTCTTAATTTTGCCATTGTGCTTTCTAAATCCACTCTTTGTTCACACATAAAATCATATCTATCTTTTAGATTTTTATATTCATCTATAGAATCTATATTTACACTTCCTAATTCTCTAATTTGATTTCTCAAATCTTTAACTTTTTTCTGTGTTAATTGTACATTATCTGGCTTTTTATAGTCTTCAACATTATTTGGTGTTAATTCATATTCTTCCCACATCTTGTTAATTATTTCATTGATGTCTTCTTCTAGCTTAGTTTTCTTTACATCTACTTTTACAATCTGTGCTTTTAAGTCTTCTATTGTTTTAAATTTAGTATTAATCTCTTCTTCTTCTTTAGCAAGTTTTTCATTTTTCTGTGTTCTTTTTTCTTTTAATTCTTCAATTTTAGACCCACTGTTTTCTACTTCTTCTTTTATCTTATCTATTTTTTCTTTAGTTTCTTTGATTGATTCTTCCAAATCAGAATTATCTTTTACAATTTGTTCTATTTGTATTTTTTTATTTTGAATACTTTTATTTGTACTATTTATTTCTGAATTGATTCTTTCTTGAATCTCTTCTATTGAGCTTTCACTTTCATCAAAAGATGATACAGATATTTTCAAATTTGTTATATCAAAATTTAAGTCGTCTACATATTTTTGATTATCTTTGTTTAAGTCTGCAAATTCTGTAATTATCTTTTTTGATTTTTCATTTTCTTCATTTATAGTTTCTATTTTTTCCTGTAAATCCTCTTTATTTTTTAGACTTTCTTCTTTTTGTTCTTCTAGTTTTTTGCTTTCTTCTTTTAATTTATTTAGTCTAGTTTCTACTCTATTGATATTTTCTTCTATAGCATTTATTTTTTCTTTTCCTGTTGCATAATTGATTTCTATTTCTTGTAATTCTTTTTCAAATAGAGCTGATTCTTCTATAACATCCTCTATAGAATTTTGGTATTCCTCTTTTTCCTTCTCTAATTTTTGTATTTGCTCTTCCAGATTTTTAATTTCTTTTTGTAATTTTTCAATTTCTCTGCCTCTTCCTAAAATATTAACTGTTTTCTTTGCTACTGAACCTCCAGTAATTGCTCCTGACGGATTTATTACATCACCTTCTAATGTAATTATTCTAAAAGAATATCCATTATCTTTTGCCACTCTAATTGCTGTTTCCATGTCTTGTACAACAACAGTTCTACCTAATAAGTTTAATATGATATTCTCATATTTTTTGTTATATTTAACTAGGTCTGATGCAATTCCTATAATTCCATTATTTTTTCCTTTTATCCTATCAATTTTTTTACCTTTTACTGAAGTTATTGGCAAAAATGATGCTCTTCCTAAATTATTTTTTCTCAAATGTTCTATTAATCTTTTTGCTGTTTCTTCATTTTCTGTTACTATATTTTGAAGACTACTTCCTAAACACATCTCTATTGCTGTTTGATATTCTTCTGGAACTTCTATGATATTTGCCAAAACACCATGCATACCTATTCCTAATTCTTTTATTGTTTCACAGTCTTTTAGAAGTGACTTTACACTTTTTATATATCCTTCTTTTTCTTTTTCTGTTTCTATTAAAAATTTTAGTTTTGATTCTTTAATTCTCTTTTCTCCTGAAAGCATATTAATTTTACTTTCATAATCTTTTAATTTTCTATCTGCCTCTTGCTTTTGTTTATTAACATCTTCTAAATCTGCTAAAATTTTATTTCTTTTACTTTCAATCTCATAGAAGTCTTTTGATATTTCTTCCTTTTTCATCCTTGTATTGTCTAATTCAGAGATATTTCCAGCAATTTCATTCTTTATTTGTTCTTGTCTTTTTTTGTAGTTTTGATAATTGATATCTTGTTCACTAATATTTGACTGTAATTCATATTTTTTATCTGTGTTTTCTTCTACTTTTTTCTTATGCTCTTCTATTTCTAATTCTTTACCAGACAATTTTTTTGTAATTTCAGCTAATTCTTTTTCTTTTTCTTCTAGTTCTTTTGCAAACTTTTCTTTATTAGTTTTTAAATTTTCCTTTTTTTCTTCTTTTTGTTTTTTCTCTTCTTCTAAATCATTAATTCTTGCAGATAATTCTTCTATCTCTTTTTCAAATCTTTCCTTGTTTTGTTTGTTATTTTCAATTCTTGTATTAGACACATTAATATCTGAGTTCAACATTTCGATTTCTTTTTTGCTTTCAAAACCTAAATTTGACATCTCTTCTATTGATTCTGTTATGCTATCAATTTCAGATTTCAACTCTTCTTTTAATGCTTTTATTCTTTCTAATCTTCCCTCTTCTTCATTACATTGTTCTTTATATACCTCTTCATCTCTTACGATTTCTTCTAGGTCTTTTTTGTATTTTTCGATATTATATAAAAACAAACCAATTTCTATATTTTTTAATTCTTCTCTTAGATTCAAATATTTTTTAGCCTTTTCAGATTGAACTTTTAAAGGATCCAAATTTGTCTCGATTTCAGCTAATATATCATTAATTCTAAGAAGATTTAGTTTTGTGTGTTCTAACTTCTTCTCACTCTCTACTTTTCTTACCCTATACTTAACAATACCTGCTGCCTCTTCAAAAATATGTCTTCTATCCTCTGATTTATTACTTAAAATTTCATCTATCTTCCCTTGTCCAATAATAGAATATCCATCTTTTCCAATTCCTGTATCCATAAATAATTCTAAAACATCTTTTAGCCTACATGGCACTTTGTTGATGTAATAGCCTGTTTCTCCACTTCTATAAATCTTTCTTGTAACTGTTACTTCTGAATATTCTATAGGAAGACTTCCATCTGTATTGTCAAATACAAGTGACGCCTCTGCAAATCCTAATGATTTTCTGTTCTGAGTTCCTGCAAAGATGATATCAAGAGATTTAGAACCTCTTAAAGATTTCATACTTTGCTCTCCTAGAACCCATCTAATTGCATCTGATATATTGCTTTTTCCTGAACCATTTGGTCCTATAACACTTGTAATTCCTGGCATAAATTCTAATACTGTTTTATCTGCAAATGATTTAAATCCTTGTAACTCTAATCTTTTTAAATACATGTATATCTCCTCTTTGATGATTTGGGGACGGAGAAAAAATCATCATTTTATGTTCTCACATTGTATATTTATAAAATAAATTTATGAACGATGATTTTTTCTCCGTCCCCAAATCATCGTTTTTCTTTACATTACATATTTTTATCTATATTAGGTAATAATTGTTTCTTTCTTGAAACAACTCCTTTTAAAAATGCTTTATTATCTTCTAATTTAACATCAAATGCTTTTTCTACTGCATCTGTTCTATCTCCTAAAGCTATAATTTCTGAATTGCTATTTAATATATCTGTTATAGCTAATACAAAAAGTTGTAAACCTTTTTTCTCTATTTCACTATTAATTGCACTTTCTAAATCTTTTTGTCTTTTTAGTACATCTTCTATACTAACTGTATTTACTTGAGCAATTACAAATTTTTTACCATCTTTGTCTAGATTTTTAGCGTCTAAATTTACTAATTCTGCTTCTGAAAAATCTCCTAAATCTGTTCCTGCTTTTAACATTTCTAATCCATATTCATTAATATTAATTTCTGCTATTTTTCCTAATTCTTCTAAAGCTTTTTTATCATGTTCTGTTGTTGTTGGTGATTTTAATAATAATGTATCTGATATTATAGCACTTGCCATCAAAATTGCCTCTTCTCTAGAAATTTCATGTCCATATGCTTTATATTCTTCAAATAAAATCGTACATGTACAACCATATGGTTTTGCTGTGTAATATAATGGTTCTGCTGTTTCAAAATTTGATATTCTGTGGTGATCTGTTACTGATAATATTTTTGCTTTTTCGATTCCTTCTGCACTTTGGTTAAATTCATTGTGGTCTACTAGACATACTTCTTGTCCTTCTTCTATTTCATCTAGCATTTCTGGTGCAGATATTTTTAGATAATTTAGTACATATTCTGTTTCTTTATTAATTTTTCCTAATCTTTTTGCTACTGTGCAATCCCATCCATTCTTTTTGTCTAATCTTTCTCTTACTAGACTTGAACAGATTGAGTCTGTGTCTGGGTTTTTGTGTCCAAATATAAATACTTCTTTTTCCATTTTTTTCACATTCCTTTCATAAGGTTTTAATCTGGTTAGAGATTAATTAGATTGTATTATTCTCTAACTTTTTTATACCTTTTTTATATTTCTTACTTATTATATTTACATTTGCGAAATTTGTCAATTAGAGGATTTTAAAAAATAATTATCACCATTAACTAATCACAGTTAAATCTATAAAAACCACTACTTACTCCGCCTATTTTTCATCATATTTACCAATTGTAACTCGATTTTTAATGCTTCAATGTCAATATAATCTAATTCTTCATATCATTAACATATAATACATATTTTTTTACCTTACATATAAATACTTCAAAATCAAATATTCTATTTGCATATTCAATTATCATTTTTTCTTTCTAAGTTATATTTTTTTATCCATTCAGTCACTCTATCATATTTCGTAATTAAAATATTTTTTAGATATTCTTCAAATTCACTATCTCTATTTATTTTTCCAGTTAACATTTTAGAATATATCCTAAAAGCATAAAATCTATTATATAATTGCCATTTTCCTTCAGATATTTCTATATCATTTATGTATCTGTAACCATCTATTAAATTTTTAAAATCTTCATATTGATAAATTTCCTTTTGATTTAATAGATTTAACATCCTTGTAAAATCATAATCTCTATCTCCAATGCACATACTTTCTAAATCAAGTAAATAGTATTTTCCATCTGAATATATTACGTTTTCTGGCCTAATATCTCTATGTATAACCGCTAATTTGAAAACCTCCATCTTTTCTAATTCTTGTTCTAAAAATCTTGTTGATATTTCAAAAATATTATTTTCCATTATTCCTTTTGCTGATTCTTTTAACTCTAAATATTCTGACATCATGGCTTTTTTCCAATTAACATTTTGCTTAATTGGAATATTGTGTAAATTTGCCATCAGTTTTCCTATATTATACAAATGTTCTTTTGCTTCTTCATCTTTTATTGCAATTCCTTTTATTTTTTCCATAATTATTATTTTTTGATTATATGTCCCTATAATTTTTGGAGTACAATAATTTAAATCCATAAGCTTTTTTAACCATTGTAATTCATTTTTAAATTTTTTTAAATCTTTTATTTCTTTAAATATGTAACCGTTATATTCTCTTACTTCATTTATATATGAATTATATTTTATTGCATTATTTATATTATTTTCATACTCTTTTATAATTTCTTCTACATTTTTCTTCATACATCCTCCTAATTTTCGCATTGTTACCACAAGTTTTTATAACTGTCATTATTATAAATTTTGTCAATGTTGTTACTAAATTTTGTACTTCTTCCCAATCTTCCCTTTTTTATGTGTTAATATCTGTTACATCTAATAAATCCTCTTCTCCTGTCCTTCTTTTTTCTTCAATTCTACTTGATTTATTAAATTTATTGTTGCTTATCTACCATCAATTTCATACACATCTGTAAAGTTTCTTTTATCACATCTTTTGTATGCCTCAAGTTGCACTTCTGCCATTTTTTCTATTGAGTCTATCCCTAAATCATCAAAATAATCTGTTACGTATGCAAAAGTATACAAATCTCCTATATTTCTATCTACAATGTTTAGATGTCCAAATCTAACATCTCTAATATCTGTAACACATCTATCTGAGTCAACAAGTACCCAATTAAATTTTCCATGTATATCTTTCAAATATACACCTACAAAGAAATGACCCGATGTTTCTGTTCTTCTACCTTTATCGATATCTTCTCCCCATCTTTTACTCAAAGTTATAATTTGCATAGTTGGTATCCCAGCACTTCTTGCAAGTGCTGTAAATAAAGTGCAACTATCACAACAACCTGTTCTTTCCATTGATTGCAAAATTTCAGTTGCACTTCTTTTAAACTTTCTATTATCATTTCCATCATGTAGCCTAGATGTATATTTGTTCATCCAAAGTAATATTCTCTTTACTGTTAGCCCATCTGTTCTGTCTTTTAATATCTTTGCTTTTCTATTTATTACATCTGTGATTTCAGTTCTAGTCCCACTTTTTAAATATTTGTTAATATTATTCAACTCTGGTGTTACTAATAAACTATCCTTGTCCATCTTTTTCTGCTACTTATTATTTATACTTTTTAATATATTTTCTAATTCTTCTTTATTAAATTGATATTTCTTATTACAAAAATGACAAACTAATTCTGCTTTTCCTTCTTTTTCTATAATATCTTTCAATTCTTCTTTTCCTATTGTCATTAAAGCATCTTCCATATGTTCTTTTGAGCAATCACATTTAAACTCTGGTACAATATCATCTTCTATTACTTGAACATTTTCATCTCCTGTGATTTTTTTTGCAATTTCCTCTAATGTCAAATTTTGATCTAACATTTTTGACATTGCTCCAGCTTTAAAAATTGATTGTTCTACTTTTGATATTTCCTCTTCTGTCGCATCTGGCATTGGATTAATTAAGTATCCTCCACTTGCTCTTACTCCATTTTTATCTACTAGCACACCTAATGCGACTGCCGAATCTCTTTGTTCTGAATTCACAAAATAATTTGCAAAATCTTCTGCAATTTCTCCAGATACTAATGGAGATATTCCTATATATGGGTCTTTTAAGCCCAAATCTTTTACTACATTAATATAACCTTCATTTCCTACAGCTCTACCAACATCTAGTTTTCCATCTTCGTTTAGCGGTATATCTACTACTGGATTTGTAGCATATCCTTTAACTATTGGTTTATTATTTGCTGTTGCAATCATTAATCCTATTGGTCCATTTCCTTTTAATTGAACTGTTAATTTATCTTTGATTCCTTTCATTTCTGTTGCCATAATAGCTGTAATTGTTAATAGCCTTCCAAATCCTGCTGTTACAACTGGACTCATATCATGTGTTTGTCTTGCTTTTTCTACCATTTCAGTTGTATCTGCACATATTACTGATATTTTGCCATTATGGGCTAAAAATTTGATTATTTTATCTGACATTATCTCTCTCCTATCTTTTCATATTTTTAAAAATTCATCTAATTTTTCAAATTGTTTCATTGCATTTTTCTTTATGTTTTTTAGACAATGTTCTTCTACATTGAAAAATAAATTCTCACGAATTATTTTATTTGAAGTAATTTCTTCTATTCTTGTAAATTCATTACAAAGGTTTAATTTTTCTATAATATTATCTATTTTTTTACTATATGATATAACATAAAACCTCTGCCTACATATATATGATAATACTAAAGAATGAAATCTTTGACAAATCATATATTCCATTTTCTTATAAACATCTAAAAATTCATTTATGTTTCCATTATAATTAATAATATGTACACTATTTTTGTCACTCTCATCAATTTTTTCTAGTATTTTTTTTATTTCTTTTTCGTCTCCCTCAGTTTTACAAAACGAAAATAGATAAACTTCTTTTTTATTTTTTAAATAATATCTTATATTATTTACTAAAAATTTAATATATTCACATTCTTTGTATCTTAATTTTTCCCTTATATCTAGATCTATTACTGATATTCCTATTGTATCTTTTTCTTTTTTACATTCTCCTATGTCATATGAAAATAACACATCTGGTGCATATCTTATTGTATTTATATCTTTAAATAATTCATATGAATATTTATCTCTAAAACATAAATCCGTACAATTTTCAAATGTTTTTTTAGATAAATCGAAATATCTTTGCGTTTGGTAAGGTCCATAATTTGAACTTATATAATAAAATGGTCTATTTAACATTTTACATTTCTTTGTAAATTCTAAACATGTCTCATCTAAATTATATACTTGTCCACCTTCCATGAAAATAGAGCCACCTATATATACATATCCATCATATTTATTTACATCTATCTTTTGAAAATTTTCTTGACTATTTACTGATATTTCTACATTATTATTTTTTTCAAATGCTTTGGCATACTTTAAATCTATAACTTCAATATAAAACTTCACATTTGGATATCTATTAATTAATTCACTTACAAATAAGTCGTCACCTAAATTATTTCTTAGATATACCATTATAAAAATCTTTTTCATAATTTATTTTCTCCCTTTTGCATAATCTAGTATACAGATTATTTTACTTACTAAAAACTCTATGTTTTTGCATAAAATTGCTTTAAAGTTTTCTTTGTGTACTTAGATTTTTGCTATATTGTGTTTTATTTTATTCCATATTTTATTTGTTTCTTGGAATTCTTTATAATGTTGTTGTACATTTTCATCATATTCATTTAAGACTTTTAGTAAATCTTCAAAAGACTGTTCTTTAAAAATTTTATTCATAACAGGTATACTTACATTTAAGTTTTCTCTAATTTTATCAATCTCATTATTATAATTTTTCTTATTTTTTACGTATAGCAATAAAGGCTTATATTTTAACCACCCAATAGAAGCTTTATAAAATCTTGATGCTACATTTTCATCTTTTGGTTGAATCTTTCGCAATTTTTTAGGATATTTTCCTGACATTATACTTGTAAACTTTAAAAAACCATCATGAAAATGATAGACTGGTGTCTTTATTACCTTGCAATTATCCAACATCATCGAAAAAAATGTGTCTTCCCCTCTTGCTCCTGGCGGATTATAAAATGCTGGTATATTTTCAATTCTTTTTAGATTAACACATAGTGTTGAACCAGCTACCCATTTACTTCCTTTTTCTAATCCAATTTCATATTTTCCTTTTCCTCTAGCAATATTAGGATTTGCATATGTTACACCATTATCTTCCTTCATAATTCTTTTTATATTATCCCATTCGACTAATTCATTACTTATTGCTTCTATATAACTTTTAAATACGGTTTCTTCAATCTCTTCATCTAACTCAATATATGGAATTGGAGAAATATAACCACAATGATATCCCACTGATACATCCGCATTTTTTATATTTTCTAAATGTTTAATTATATTATCTTGTGGAATCCAATCTATTTCTCCATCATTTCTTTTTACACATGCTACTGGATACTCGTCATCATCCCAGAAAATCAAATAGTCAATTTTTCTTTTTAAAGCATAGTACATCAGAGTATTTCTCCCTTTTGCATGACCATATCCTAACATATAATCAGCTTGTTTTGTAGTAAATCCATATCTTCCTCTTAATATTTTTTTATCTTCTTCAATATTTTCTGGTGTTATATATTTTATATGTAAATCTTTATATACATTTGGATTTATTTTATAAAATTCTTCTTTTACACATTGTTGATATTCAATATCATATAAAATGAATATAGTAATATTAACATTCTCATTATACCTTTTTGCTTGTTCTAAAATTGATTTATAATATTTATTTATTTATTATATTGCAAGCATTTGGTCTACCTGTTACAAATCCTATTCCCAATTCTATTTTTTTAGCATTTTTCATTTTTCCTCCTCCCTATATAAAGTGTACATAATATTAAAATTCATTTAAAACTATATTTTCCTATTCATCGAAATTATATCATTATTTGCTTTAGAAGTCAATTATCACTTATTTTCTTTTTATATCTTCAAAACCCTGGATTATTCTCTTTCTTTATTTAAAATATTCACTTTTATCAAAAAATATCATTTCCTACATTTTACATAATTTAAATTCGATTATATATTATAAATAAATCTATTGTATCTGGAGAATAAATCAGAAGGTCTTAATATTTGTACTACCTTTATCCTTTCTCTTTGGCTTTCCATAAATTTGTTTTGTTCCAATTTTATTGAAGTCAAAATGGTGTACAACCATTGGAACAAAGCGACTTTTATACAATAGGAAAGTATAACTTTCCTATTGTATAAAAAACAAAAATGACATATGAGTATTTTTTTCTATAATAAAATACTTATATGCCGTTTTTTAGCACTATGAAACTTCAAAAAACCGACTAAAATCTTATTGATGTATCTCAAACATATCTTTTCCTTCCCCACAAACTGGGCAAACCCAATCGTCTGGCAAATCTTCAAAAGGTGTTCCTGGTTCTATTCCTGCTTTTTCATTACCAAATTTAGGATTATATATATATTTACATTCTATACATTCATATCTTTGATTATCTAACTTTTCTGTTTTAAAGTTTCTATATCCTAAAGCTATCGCTACTATAACCATAAGTAAGAATGATAAAGCTTTCCATATTCCACTCTCTAACATAATTACAGCAAATATCCCAAATGTAGCACTTATTCCATATAATATTAACACTGCCTGCTTTTGACTAAACCCTTTAGCTACTATTCTATGATGTAGATGGCCTTTATCTGCTTTAAATATTGCTTTTATTGATTTTCCTTTTATCAGTCTTCTAATAATTGCCCAAAATGTATCAAATAAAGGCAATCCTAAAACAATAAGTGGTAAAACAATTACTACTGCTGTATATGTTTTTGCAACACCTAATATAGAAATAATTGATAGTGAAAATCCTAAAAAGTTTGAACCTGTATCTCCTATAAAAGTTTTAGCTGGTGAAAAATTGAATGGTAAAAATCCAACTAAAGCTCCAGCAAGTGCTGTTATCAATAATATTGCTATCATTGGTGAATCATTAAGTACAAATATAATTAATAATGAGATTGCTGATATAACTGATATTCCAGAAGATAACCCATCCAATCCATCTATTAAGTTAATTGCATTTGTTACTCCTACAATCCAAATAACTGTTATTATAATTGAAAACAATTCCTGCATTTGAATTGTATTTAAAAATGGTAATGTTACATCTTCTATCCTTACACCAAATGCAACTACCACAATAGCTGATAGGGTTTGTCCTATAAGTTTTGTTATTGGTTTTATAGTTTTTATATCATCAATTACACATGTAATTGAAATTATTAATATTCCTAGAAACATTCCCAATAATTTTTTTCCATATTGTTCTATTCCGAAATAAATTAATGGAATTTTCTATACTCATTACTATCAATAAATATATAACTGAAACTAAAAAACCTAATATTACTGCTGGACCACCAAATTTTGGCATTGCTTTTTTGTGCATTCTTCTCTGGTCTTTTGGAATATCAACAGCTCCTACTTTATGTGCTATTTTTATGGTATATGGTGTTGCCATAAATGTTACGATAAATGCAAGTAAAAATGCAATTGCAATATCTCCCCACATACTAATTCCTCCATAATCTATTTCATATTTTCGTTTTCTATTTCTTCTATTATTTTTATTCTTTCAGCATGTCTTCCACCTTCAAATTCAGTTGCAATCCACATTCTAAGTATGCAAATTGCTTCATTTACACTTACATAGTCTGCTCCAAGTGCTAAGACATTACTGTCATTGTGCATTCTAGAAAATTTAGCTGAAGTTTCATCATAACAAGGTGTACATCTTATTCCTTTAAATTTATTTGCAACTATGCTCATTCCTAAGCCTGAACGACATATTAATATTCCTTTTTCTGCTTTTCCTTTTTGAATTGAAAGTGCTACTTCCTTTGCTATATTAGGGTAATCTACTCTTTCTTCATTCATACAACCACAATCTATATATTTAATTTCTTTTTCATCTAGATATTTTTTTATCTCTTCTTTTAATTTATAACCACCATGGTCACAACCAATTGCTATCATTATTATCACTCCTCTATAATAATTGCATTATAATGCGTAATTATTTCTAAATATATGTCTCCATACCAGAACAAAAGCGACATAAATTCAGTACTCCATCATTTTAGCTAGTTATCATGTCGCGTCTTTGTTCGTGTGCCAAATTTTACTTAGAGTAAAATTTGTGTACAATCATTTTAATTATACGAATTTGTATTTCCTATAATCAAATATACCATAACTTTTTTGATATTACAATAATAAATTGGAAAATTTACTTGCATTTCACAAAAAAATGTGGTAGAATACCATATGTTAAAATGAATAAATGACTAAGAGGAGGTGCTTATAGATGCCAAATATTAAATCAGCTAAAAAAAGACGGATCTTAAACACTTTTTCATAAGCAAAAATTTCGTAAGCATTAAAAATGCTT
>CAKNJL010000004.1 GCA_930982035.1 uncultured Clostridium sp. | reverse complement strand
TTATTTTTTGTTCTTGTATAGTCAAAATCTTCGATTTTTCCTATACAACAAAAAAAGATTAGTTATAACTAATCCTTTCTTATTACCAATATTCACTTTCTAAAAAATTTATCTTGTCCAGCTATCCCCTCTATTTTGTATAGCTCTTTTGTGTGCTCTTCCTAATTTTTTTAGGTCACTACTTTGTTGTGCAAATGCTGTTGCTCTCATTTCTTTTGATTGACTTGCTCTTTCATCTGCTGTATTTTTATAATCTTCTATTCCTTGTTTTAATGCTTCTCTAACTTCTCTATCTTCATCAGTATAATCGTGTCTTGTATAAAATCCGTTTCCTAATTTTTTGCAAAAGTTTTCGTGATCGTTCATTTTTTATCCTCCATTTATATTTTTAATTATTATATCATATAAATAATAATTATTCTATATTATAAGGAATTTTGAAAAATAATATTTTATTGTATTAAAATAAAACTTTATTTTGAATTCATTATACATTTGTAATCTTATCTAAAATATGCTATTATTAAAGCATCTATTCGTAACTATGCGAATCAAAACAAAATAGTAAGTTGCAAATTCTCAGATTATAATTATAAGGAGGAATTTAGTTATGGAAAAATTACAACTAACAGTCTTAACATCAAAGGATTTGAAGAGACGATATGATACTCTAAAAAACACAAACATGGCTTGTTTTACAAATGAAGCAATTTCAGAAGGATATTCAATTGGAATATTACATTATGAAGGTTTAAGTCATGACTCTACAAGTAATTGGCTCGAACACGCTAAAAATGCAGTTGCTATGAATTTTGATGGACAAAGTTATAAAATTGGAGCATTTACAGATTTGTCTGAAGTTAGCAAAAACAAATTATACTTTTCATTCAAAACTAAAAATGGTGTTCAGATTGCTCATAGTTTTTCAGGTTGTGATTCAGAAGGTTTTATATACAACTGTTAAATGAAACCTAAGGCAGACATAGAAATTCACAATATAATTTCTATGTCTGTTTTATAATCAATTCTATAACTTTTTAAGTGTAGTTTTTTAATAATTCCAATCTAAAAAACTACTTATATGCCAAGCATTTATTCCCTTTTTCTCTGCTTCTCTTAAAATTGTAATGACATCATCTACAAATATTACTTCATCTAATGAAATGTTATGACTTTTACAATATTCTAAAATTGTATCTGCTTTGGATTCATTTTCGTAAAATGGAAATACTCTTTTAGTAATACTTGGATAATATATGTCTAGCCATTTTTCCTTATCATTTTTTTCTTTTTCATTTATACAATGACTCATGATAATATTTTCTTTAGCATCACATTCTGATATTACTTTTTGCATATGCTTAGATGGTTTTCTTTCTAGAAATATTCCATCTTCTATCTCTTTTAAAGACATTCCACTATTAGTTCCTTCTGGATCTCCCACATGATTATTAAATCTATATGGTGCAAGTGTCCCATCTATATCCCAAAATATGTATTTATTTATTGTATCTTCCTTCGTTAATGTTGCTTTTATGTTGAATTGCATATATTTGCTCCTTCTCCTAAAATTTTATTTTACAAATATTGGTTTGTTATTTTAATTAAAACTTTCAACTGCCTTTTTTACTAATGGATATTAATCAAATTTGTTATATAATTTCAAACACTCCTTGTTTTATTTTTCTTTTTATTTAATCTCTTTTTTAAAGAAATCATCTCCTTCTACTGTATGCATTTCTATTTCTAAATTATCAATCTTCTTAAATCCATTCTTGACATGAAATTAGAAAAACTCCCTAAAAAGGTAGTTGATTTATATTATTCTATTCCTTGTACTTGTTCTTGTTCTCTATAATTTTCAATTAAATTTGAAATATCTGTATATGAACCTGGAATTAGTCCATTCACTGTTATTCCATATTTTTCAATCATTTCTTTATCAGCTCTTTGATATTCCTTTTTTGCATCTTGAATCATTAAATTTACTGTTGTTACTATATTGTTTGGATTTTCTTTTAAGAACATATTAATTTTATTTTCGTCAAACCTTGGATATACTTCTTTATTTCCATCTGTAATTGCACCATATAAACATTGTATTGCTGTTTTATCGTCTTCTGAAAGTAAATTATCTGTATCATATTGTGCTTCAATTTTTTCCTTACTAAATTTATCATAATTAAGTTCTTCTGATAAATCTTCTACTATGATATCATCTCTTAAGCCTCTTATAACATCTTCTCTTGTTTTTTGTGGTTTTAAATTTGATACATCAACCTTTGGAATCCAGTCTGTATTTTGCTCGTTTGTTTTAGGTTCTGCCACTTGCTCTTTACTTCCTTCTTCTAACATATAATCTTTTTTACTTATTTTATTGATTAAATTTTTAAACCAATCTACAATTTTCATAATTCTTCCTCCGTATCTTACTTCTTTTCATCATGTGTATTTTTTATAAAATCTATCTTATAATATCATAGTGATAATTTTTTTTCAAGAATTTTGAGCTCGTATCTTAATTTTACTTTTGTAGCATATCTTTGCCAAGTAAATCAATCTTTATAATATAACATGATTTTTTTTATGAATATTAATACCAATAAGCTAATTTTAAAAAAGAATTTATAAGTTTTGTTTGTTCTTCTAATTCTTCTTTAGTGGATATATTATATTTTTTTCCTTCTATTCAAATAAATCTTCTCTATTTAATACTTCTTCTATAATGTTATTTAATATATTTTTATCGCATTTAGGTATAATCTGATTTAAATCTTCAATATCCTTTTTGTAATATCAGGTATTTTAAAAAATGCCCAATTAAATATAATGATTTATTTTTTCAATATATTCATCATCTTCTATTTTTGAAATTGCAAAACATTTTTTACCTAAATCTTTTAAAGATGCTCCAATATGATACAATTTTTCATTATCAATTACAATAAATCTGTCATGAAATTTATTTGTATATGCTACTTTTAATGTTGGATATTGTTTATTAAATTTATTTATATCTAATTTATTCAAACTAGTATTTTGTAATGTTAAAATTATTACTTCTACATTTTTATTTTTCTTTGATAACATTTTCAAAATACTTACATCTATGTAATTATCTATAATCAATATCTTATGCTTTGCTTTTTGTATAATATCAATAATTAAACTATAGGCATCATAAATTTGTCCATCAAAAAATATTTTTTCTTTAAATTCTGTTTTTTTCTCTTTTTGTAATTCATTAAATATGATATCGAATTTTTTGTCATGTTCAAACATTTTATATTCTACATTCGTTAATCTTTCAAATATTTGTGCATTATTTACGATGAATTTTCTCATTTCTACAAATGCATTCATTATATTAATACTTACTTGAATTGCTATATCATTCTTTAACAAACCTGAAAGCATGGCAATACCCTGTTCAGTAAATACATACGGCAAATATCTTCTACCTCCATAATTTTCTTTTTCTAAACTTGAGGTCGCAAATTGCGACCTCAAGTTTTCTACCTCATTTTCAGTCAATTTAAAACAAAAATTATCAGGAAATCTCTCAGTATTTCTTCTTACCGTTTCATTTATACGTTTAGTTGGATAATGATATAACATAGCCACATCACTATCTAACATTACTTGTTTTCCTCTAATCGTATAAATTAAGTTTTTAATGTTTTCCGTTTCATATTTTGTTATGTCTAATTTTTCATCTGTTGGTATAATATTATTTTCTTCATTCATAATTACCACATCCTTATTTTGATTGTTTATATTTTAGAACATTTGTTTTGTGTTGTCAAGTAGTTTTATGTTTATTTTTTTGATTATCTTAGTTTAAATATATCATATCAATCACAAATCAAAAAGGTAGCATATTTATTTAATTATATAAATATACCACCTTATTATTTCAAGTTTAAAAAATGTCCAAATGGAAACGTCCCCGATGGACAAAATGTCCAAAACAGAAACGTCCCCAATTGGACATTATTTCATTTTCTCTTTAATCTTTACCAATGTATTTAATGCATCAATTGGTGTTAATTCATTTAAATTAACTTTATCAAGTTCATGTGCTATCTCTGCTAATTTATAATTATACATGTCGAACTGTCCTTCTACTTGTTTTTTATCTTTCTTTTCTTCTTTTTTGCCTGTTAAAATATTTTTTCTTTCCAAAGATTTTAAGATTTTATTTGCCTCTTCTGTAACTAATTTTGGAACTCCTGCTAATCTTGCAACATGAATACCATAGCTTTCATCTGTTCCTCCTCTTACGATTTTTCTTAAAAAGATGATATCTTCTCCTTTTTCTTTAACAGCGATTGAATAATTTTTCACACCTTCTATTTTTTCTTCTAATTCTGTAAGTTCATGATAATGTGTTGCAAATAAGGTTTTAGCTCCACATTTTTCTTTGTTTGCTATATATTCTGCTACTGCCCAAGCAATAGATAATCCATCATAAGTTGAGGTTCCTCTTCCTATTTCATCTAAGATAACAAGACTGTTTGGTGTTGCTTCTTTTAGAATTGTTGCTACTTCCATCATTTCTACCATGAATGTACTTTGTCCCATGCTTAAGTCATCAGACGCTCCAACTCTTGTGAAGATTTTATCTACTACGCCTATTTTAGCCTCTTCTGCTGGTACAAAACTTCCTACTTGTGCCATTAGAGTAATTAATGCTACTTGTCTCATATATGTTGATTTACCTGCCATATTAGGTCCTGTGATAATAGATAGTCTATTTTCATCTTTATCCAAATATGTATCATTTTCAACAAATTCTCCTGTTCCAAGCATTTTTTCTATAACAGGATGTCTACCTGCTTTTATATCAATAATCCCTGAATTATCAACATGTGGCATACAATAATTCATATCTTCTGCCACTTGTGCAAATGATGATAATACATCTAATGTGGATACAAGTGTAGCTGTGTTTTGTAATCTTACAATGTTTTTAGCTATTTCTTCTCTTATTTTTGTAAATATGTTATATTCTAAAATGACTACTTTTTCTTCTGCTCCTAGTATTTGGTTTTCTAGATTTTTTAATTCTTCTGTTATATATCTTTCTGCATTTGTTAAAGTTTGTTTTCTAACATATCTTTCAGGAACTTGTGATAAATTTGATTTTGTTACTTCAATATAATATCCAAAAACTTTGTTAAATCCAACCTTTAAGTTTTTTATACCTGTTTTTTCTTTTTCATCTGCTTCTAATTGGATTATCCAGTTTTTACCTTCTGTTGTTGCTGTTTTCAATTTATCTACTTCTTCATCATATCCCATTTTTATAATACCACCATCTTTTACAGTCATTGGTGGATCTTCCACAATTGCTTTTTCTATTAATTCATGAATATCTTCTAGTTCATCTAAGTTCTCATATATATCTTTTAACATTTCAGATTGACAATGTTCTAGTATTTTTTTAACATCTGGTAATTTTGATAAAGAATTTTTTAATGTTATCATATCTCTTGCATTTGCATTACCATAAGCCATTTTTCCTGCTAGTCTTTCTATGTCATAAACTTTTTTTAGATTATCAATTACATCTCCTCTAAGCATTACATCTTCTTTTAATTCTTTTACTGCATTTAATCTTCTATTTATTTCTAAGGTATCAATTAATGGGTCACTTAGCCATCTTCTTAAATGTCTTCCTCCCATAGATGTAGATGTTTTGTCTAATACCCATAATAAAGTTCCTTTTTTAGATTTATCTCTCATTTTTTCTGTTATTTCTAGGTTTCTTCTAGCATTGATATCTAATGACATATATTTTGATATTTGATAAATCGTAATTTTATTGATATGGTCTAAACTTGTCATTTGTGTCTGCTCTATGTATTCAATAAGTGCATTTATACTTGCTACTGCAAAACTTCTTTCTTCTATATTTTCAATTGGTTTTTGATTGGTATCTATTAAGCTAAATCTTAATTTGATGATATCTGGTTTACTGTCAAAAAACTTATCTTGGAATCTTGTAATATAACAGTTAAATCTTTCTCTTATTTTACTCATCTCTTCTGTACAATCTGCAAGATTTGAATTTATTACTAATTCTGAAGGTGAATATCTTGCAATTTCATCTAGTAATTGAGGAAAATTGTTATTATCTTTTATTTCTGCTGAATAAAATTCTCCTGTTGATATGTCACAAACTCCTATTCCAAAATAGATTCCTGATTTAAAAATAGACATTATATAATTGTTTTTTCTTTCTTCAAGCATATTACTTTCTACTATTGTTCCTGGAGTTACAACTCTTATAACTCCTCTTTTGACAATTCCCTTGGTTGTCTTTGGATCTTCTAATTGCTCACATATTGCTACTTTGTACCCTTTTGCAATTAATCTTGAAATATACATTTCTGCTGCATGATGTGGCACTCCTGCCATTGGTGCTCTTTCGTCTTGTCCACAGTCTTTTCCTGTTAATGTTATTTCTAATTCTCTTGATGCTGTGATTGCATCATCAAAAAACATTTCATAAAAGTCTCCTAATCTGTAAAATAATATACAGTCTTTGTATTGTTCTTTTGTTTCAAGATATCTTTGCATCATAGGTGAATATTGTTTGTTTTCTGCCATTTATATTTCTTCTCCTTTCTTGCTTTTATCTTCTCTATCTGTTCTGTTTATTACATCTTCTACAGCTCTTCTAAAACTTTCATTATCTTCATATTCTGGTAGCTCATATTTTTCCTTTATCTCTTCTGTTTCTTCAAAACTACCATTTAAATCTTTTTCTTCTATTATCCCAGATTTAGTTGAGTCTTTTAGCATACATACTCTTCTAAAAAATTTTGAACTATTTTCAGATATTAGGAATGGATTTTCTGTAATAATATATTCTGATAATGACATATATCTTTTATCAAACTTAACTAAAAAGTTATCACCTATTATTAAATGCATTTTTAACTTTTTGATTGAGTTTTTAAATATTTCTGGATATTGTTTCATATAACTATTAATTTGATATTTATTTACATTTGAAGACCAATTGTCTAATATATCACACATTGGCTTCAATTTTCTTTTTACATCATTTGTCATAAATCTAGGGTCTTTTATAATCATATTTATAACATCTTTTGAAGTAATATATCCTTCATCATTAACTTCTATTCCTTGATTTCTTTCTTTTATAAATTCAAGTATTTCTACTAATTTAATTGCAAATGTATCTTTAGCCATTGTTGTATGGCGATTTGTACTTAATACTCTTGATATAGTTTCAATATCTTCTTTGGTTATTCCTAACCTTACTAATGTTTGTACTGCCATTTTATACTTTTCTTCTCTATTTTCTTTTTTTATATTTCTAGCACTTTTTCTGTTTCTTCTAAAATTATGTTTTAATTTTTCATTAAATTCATTTTTTTCTTCATCTGATAAAATCTCTAAAATTTTACTTTTTAAATCTTTTCTATCAACACCAATTTCTCTTGCTATAGAACTAATTGATTGACCTTGCATAATTCTATTTTTGCACATAATTAATGTTTCTCTATCTAATTTACTCATTTATATTTCCTTTCAAATACCACATATGCTCAGATACAATTTTTAAATCTATAATTTGATTAATCAAACTTTTATCACCTTCAAATATAACAACTTTGTTACTATCAGTCCTCCCAGTTAACATATTTTCATTATTTTTACTAGTGCCTTCTACTAATACTTTTTGAATCGTTCCTACATACTTTTGATTATTTTCTTCTATTTGGCTTTCTACTAATTCTTTTAATCTATCAAAACGTTTGTGTTTAATTTCTTCTGGAATTTGATTTTCCATTTTGTCTCCAGGTGTTCCAACTCTTCTTGAATAGATAAACATATATACTTGTTCAAAATTTACCTTTCTTACTACATCTAATGTATCTTCAAACTCTTCATCTGTCTCCCCTGGAAATCCAACAATAATATCAGTTGATAATGTCAAATTTGGTATTCTTTTTTTCATTTTTTCTACTAAATTTAAGTATTGTTCTTTGCTATATTTTCTATTCATCTCTTTTAAAACTTTTGTGTTTCCAGATTGTAATGGTAAATGTACTAATTTGCAAACTTTTTCACAGTCAGCAATTGCATCAATAACATCATCTGTAAAATCTTTTGGATGTGGAGAAACAAATCGAATCCTCTCAATTCCTTCAATTTTGTTGATTGCTCTTAATAATGTAGCAAAAGAGTTAACTCCTTCATATTCTTCAAATGCTTTTCCTTTTTCCTTTTCAACTCTTAAATATGAATTGACATTTTGTCCTAATAGCATAATTTCTTTATATCCTTGTTTTGCTAATTCTTGAACTTCTTTTATGATTTCTTTTGGTTCTCTACTTCTTTCTCTACCTCTAACATATGGAACTATACAATATGTACAAAAATTGTTACAACCATTCATAATTGTTACAGATGCTTTTATATTACTATCTCTTTTAATTGGTAAACCTTCATAAATTTCTCCATCAATATCTAAAATATCTTCCTGCTTTTTCTTTTCTATTAAAGCTTTATACAAATCTTCTGGAAATCTATATAATGTATGTGTTCCAAAAATCACGTCAACAAATGGATATGATTCTTTGATTTTGTCTGTTATATGTTTTTCTTGCATCATACAACCACCAATTGCTATGATTGTTCCTTTTTCTTCTTTTACCTTTTTTAATTCTCCTAACTTTCCAAATAATTTGTCCTCAGCATTTTCTCTTACACAGCAAGTGTTAAATAAATTTAGGTCTGCTTCCTGAAATTTATCTGTTTTGATATATCCCATTTTTTCTAGCATACCACAAAGTTTTTCTGAATCATTCTCATTTAGTTGACATCCCATTGTAAAAATGTTGTATTTTAATGTTTTTCCCCTATTTAATTCTTTTACTTTTTCTATATATTCTTCTTGTTTTTTTACTTCATTAATTGTATTCACTTTTATACCTCCATCAATTGCATATTTTATTATATTTTGGCGATTTTTGCAAGGATTTTTACTTATGATTTTTTTGGATGTTAGATTTTTTATAAAATTCGTGTTTTTATTCCATAATAATAATAATAGTTTAAACTTTCTGTTTATTTATTGTACTTATCCTATTATGCATATTTACTTTTATTTCTTTTTTATTTGATAGACAATTGCTCTAATTTCATCTCAGGCTGGATGACTTATATCTTCTAGGCGATTAACAATATTTACATATTCTAGACTCTCACCAATTAATTAACCAACATACTACTTATCATACACATAAAAGAGACTATAAACTTTTAATTAAAAATTTATAGTCTCTTTTTTCTAGGATTCAAGATGATATCAAGACAATTTAACTATTTGTCTTCATAACCGTTAGGATTATTTTTCTGCCAGTTCCAAGAATGTTTACACATGTCTTCAAGTGTATACTCTGCATGCCAATTTAAAAGCTTGGCTGCTTTTTCAACAGAAGCATAAGAAGCATCCACATCGCCAGGTCTTCTCTCCCCATATTCAATAGGAATATTCATATTATTGGCCTTTTCAAAAGCATGCACAACATCTAAAACACTACTTCCTTTACCTGTTCCTAAGTTAATTGCTTCAACTCCAACATGTTCAGTTGCATATTTTATTGCTGCTACATGTCCTTTAGCTAAATCTACAACATGGATATAATCACGCACTCCTGTCCCATCATGAGTATTGTAATCTGTTCCAAATACATTCAAATGATCACGTACTCCAATAGCAGTTTGGGTGACATACGGCATCAAGTTGTTAGGTATGCCATCTGGTGCCTCACCAATCAATCCACTTGGATGTGCCCCAATTGGATTAAAGTATCTAAGTAATACAGCCGAAAAATCTTTAGATGCACGAGAAACATCTTTAATAATGTTCTCAATCATTAGTTTCGTACTACCATAAGCATTTGTCGAACTTCCTGTAGGCATGTCTTCTTTAAGTGGTACTGGATTCTTATCTCCGTAAACTGTTGCAGAGGAACTAAATACAAGTGCTCTACAATTACGTTCTTCTATTACTTCCAATATTGTTAATGTAGTGTCCAAATTGTTACGGTAATACTTTAAAGGTATCCTTGTTGATTCAGGAACACATTTAAATCCCGCAAAATGGATTACTCCATCAATATGATTTTCATCGAAGATTTTATAGACATCTTCTTTCACTGCCACATTGATTTCATAAAATTTTGGACGTGTTCCTGTTATTTTCTCAATGCGGTCGATGACTTTTTTGTTACTATTTGCAAGATTGTCAGCAATTATTACTTCATATCCTGCGTTGATTAACTCTACTGCTGTGTGAGAGCCAATGAATCCTGCTCCACCTGTTAATAAAATTGACATTTTTTCTTCCTCCTTTAACATTTGTAACTTTTATGCATTTAACTAATTACTTTCATTTGCAACAATCTGATAATCACATTCATTCATCAGGTGTCTCCATTCTCTGTTGTAAATAACTGCATTTACATATTCTTGCTTCTTCAGTTTCTGTGCAATTACTTTTTCAACCATTCCAGAAAAATCACCATCAAAATTTTCCAAAAAGTCAGATTTGTTATAAATGGCTCCACCCAAATACATATATGGATACTCTCCTATCTTTCCATCAAAGAAAATATTCTTGACCATATCTCCGCATAACGTTATCTGTGGATGTGTCATCTGAAGATTTGTATTTGGCATTAAAGCTATTGTACTTAAATTGTGCACATTAAACTTTGATTCAAGTAGTGTATACACTTCCGGTCTAAAAATCATATCTCCATGTGTGTATACGAAGATATCTGGAAGTACATCAATAGCTTTCATCAAAGTGTCATATGTAGAAGTAAATTCACCTTCAACATAAGTAATATTGATTCCTAATTGCTTTCCATCTTTGAAATACTCTTTAACTTGAGTCTTACAATGATTTACTGCAATTATAAAATTAGTGCATCCAACTTTTTTCAAATTATCAACAATATGAAATAAAATTGGTTTCTTTTCTTCCCAAATAGGTAACATGCATTTTTGAAAATTAACGCACCGTTTTCCCATTCTCCTGCCATATCCAGCAGCTGGAATAAATACCGTTAGCTCTTGTAACCGTTTCATCACATCTCCTAGCCTCCTATTCTCTTAGAATCCGTGCATAAATGAATACACAATATACAACTTTTCTTATTTTATAAATTGTTTATAATCCATAAAATAAGAAATTACTGCTAGTTACAATATATAGAATACCATATTTTACAAAATATGTCAACTCACTAAAAAATTTCAAGATTAAACATATTTATTAGAATTTAGCCTTTTTTGTATCACTTTTTTACAACTATCAATGGCACTAAAATCTCATCATCAGTCATTCCTGCATGCTGAGATACAAATTCCTTGTCACCATTAAATAAAATTGTTTTATTTCCTATAGCTATTGCTAAAAAATCACCTATTGCACTATTAAAAATTGGATTTTCATCTCCATCACCAAAAAATTTGCTATCTATTACTTCTTTTTTTGTGCATAATTCAAAATCTTTTCCGAAATTTTTATTAAATAAATTTACAAACTTTTCTTTTTTATCATCCTTAATAAAAAAATTTACTGCTCTAGGCTCTATTGATGTTCCTCGTTTTAGGCATTTAACAATTTCCGGATAATTTTCAAGATGAATATTTTCTACTGGAGTGTGTCCATGGTCTGCTACTATAAAGATAACAGTATCTTTTAACTTATTACATAATTTTTGAGTCATAATATCTCTATAGCGAATTAAGTCTTTTATTTCACTACAATATGTACCAAATCTATGCATTAGATGATCTGGTTCCGTATCATATGCATAAATATATTTTTTCCCATTTTCTGAGCAAAGTTTTTCTATCTTTTCAAACATTTCTTCTAAGTCGCTATATGGATTTTCTTCGATAGGATATAATCTATATCCCTTATATTTCCCTTTTTCATTTATCTCTTCTACTATTGTTTTTGTTTTCATATACTTATTTTTAAATTTTTTTGCTTCTTCTAAAGGTGTTTCTGATTTGTCTCCCTTTTCAGATTCTTTGAATGTAGTAATAATTTTATTAATATCCTTAAAATACATATTCCAACCAAGCATTCCTGTTTCAGAAGGATTTAGACCTGTTTGAATAGACGTAGTAGCTGCAACTGTAGTTGCAGGAAAAACTGTTGTAATTGGCTTAATTCTATGACTAATAAAAAAAGAATCTGATACAAGTACTCTATCTAATATATTAGAACCCATTCCATCGAAAAGAATTGTGACCACATTTTTAGGTTTTTTTCTTCTAAAATTTCATCAATATAGCTTAAAGTATTATGATTATAAGCTAATTCAAAATATTTTCTTATTGAACAGGCTAAGTTAGTTAAACATTCATTGTAATTATTATTTATTTTCATTCTTTGCCTCCATATCTCATTTATTTTAAATAGTGTATCATATACGTTATTTTTTAGCAACCACATTATATCAAGTTGTACAAAAATTCTAGGTTGCAGATATAATGTGCCTTGTGTTATAATAAGAAAAACAAATATAAAATTAACTTTAAGGAGGCTTTAAATTATTATGGGTGATTTTGATTCTTTATTAAAAACAAAAACTACAAAAAAGAAAGGTCCTTCTAATGCTGTAAACATATATAGACAAGGAAAAAATGATTTCGTACAACCTACTTTAGAAAAATTGCAAAAATTAAATGTTAGAGACCTTTTATATAGAAATTATAAAAATAAAATAAATAATGACATATTATCCTTATGGGGAATGTTAGATATAAAATCTTTTGTTGATGCCGTATCTGGTAACACAGTAAATCCTTATTTTTTAAAGACAAAGGAAATAATTCCTATAAAGGACTTACCAGAATATACCTATCTTTCTGATGAACAAAGAATTTTAAACCTACTTGATATAAAATATATAAAAAGTTTTGAATTAGAAGGTATTAGTTTTAAAAATATCTTTCTAGTAACTTTTGAAATTTCAGATAGAGATAGTTATTTTAGACCTTATGTACTATTATTAACATTAAATGATGACAATGAATTTGTTGAATTTGGATATGGATATGATACAAATGATAATGGAAATGTTGAATTATTTATATCTTCTTATAATTATTTAGTTTACTTAACACCACGCGGGACTATAAATTCTCCTCTAACTGGAAAAGCAGTAAAATTAAAAGTTTATGATATTTTAACTTCTGAGGAAGTTTATAAATTATATTTAAATTCAAATAAAGAAAAAGAAGAACTATAACTATGATTTTAGAGACGAAGAAAAAAATCATCATTATACAATTTTTTTATATAAAAAATTGTATAAACAAAATAGAAGAGGTATGTTTTTGTACCTCTTCTATTTTATTGAAGTCCATATTTTTTCTTAAATTTATCTGCTCTACCACCAACTGTATCTTGTCTTAAGTTTCCTGTCCAGAATGGATGACATTTAGAGCATACATCTACTTTAATATCTTTTTTTGTTGATCCTACTTCTAAAACATTTCCACATGCACATGTGATTGTTGTTTGATTATATTCAGGATGTAGTCCTTTTTTCATCTATAGTTCACCTCTTTCTTCAATTGAAATAACTTGACTGCTTTCTATCATAACATATTTTTTTATATTTTTCAAGTCTAAATTTTATTTATTTTCATTATTTTCTTCTTCACTTTCTTCTTGTTGTTGAGCATATACATATTGAGCTGAAGACAACATCTCACTGTTAAGTGAAAGTTTATTTACTAATTTACTCATTACATTAAATACACACGCAATTATTAATATCAGCATTCCAATTTTTTTCCAATATTTAGCAAGCATATTTTTTCTCCTTTTTCTTTTATATACATATATAATTATATATATTTTTTTGCAAAAAGTCAATAATTTTAAAACTTTTGGACAAAATAAAATAAAAGCACAGTTTAATAATCCTAAAACTAATAATATATAAATTTTATAAGATTTATATATTATTAGTTTTAGAATATTTCAGAAATCAGCTATGAATTACAACAAAGTACAATAAATTGGTTTATAGGTAGCTCCCTTTATAAAAACCTAAATATTTTTAAAGGAATTGATTTTAAAATGAATAAAAAAATTGGAATTTTAGCAATAATTGCTTTAGTAATATTAATTGCACTTGGTATATATATTTATACCCAAAATATATCAAATAATAACGAAAATAATAATTACGAAGCAAATAAAACTTCAGCAGAACAAAATGTAAATGTTAATAATACAACTAATACATCTTCTAATGAAACACCTACTAATTCGACAAATGAAACAAACACAGCACAACCAGCACCACAACAAACTCCTCAACCAGATACATCTCAAGTTCAAACTACTCCGGCACCTGTTGAAGAACAATTATCAGCTTTCTCTACAAAAATTTATTCAAATGATACAAATAGAACAACAAATATGCAAATAACAACAACTACATTAAATGGAACAACTGTAAAAAATGGTGCAACATTCTCTTTTTGTAATACAGTAGGACCTTCTACAAGTAGCAAAGGTTACTTAAAAGCCGATATATATGATAAAAATGGAAATAAGAAAAAAGGCTATGGGGGCGGTAACTGTCAAGTTAGTAGTACATTATATAATGCAGTATTAGCTGTTCCTACTCTAACTGTTATCGAAAGACATCCTCATAGTAATCATGTTCCTTATGTGCCAGACGGCAAAGATGCCGCAGTCGCATATGGTAGTTATGACTTTAAATTCAGAAATGATACTGGAAACGATATAAAAATTCTATCCTCTGTAGCAAACGGTACTGTAAATATCACTTTAATGAGTTTGAAATAATGAGGGATGGATTTTGGGGACGGTCCTTCGGAGAGAGGAGGGATTTTGGGGACGGTCCTTCAATCCCTGTTTTAAATATTTTTTAAATATGATTTTTACTTCTTAAAAACAGGGATTGAAGAACCGTCCCCAAAATCCCTCCTCTCTCCACTCATAAATCTAGAAATTCATTAATATCATTTAAAAGGTGATATTTTGAAAAAGGCAAAATTATTTTTTATTAATGGTATTATTTTAACTATTACTTCTTTAGCTCTGCGAGGAATTGGTTTAATATTTAATATATATGTTGCAAATAGAGTAGGTTCAGAAGCTATTGGTATATTTAGCTTAATCATGTCTGTATATAGCTTTGCAATAACTGTTGCTACTTCTGGAATAGGAATTGCTTGTACTTGTATTGTATCTGAGGAATTTGCTAAGAAAAATTACATAAATGGATTAAAAGCCGTTAAAACCTCTATTCTTTTTGCTATTTTACTAGGAGTTGTTTCTTCAACTTTGATAATTGTTTTTGCTCCTCTTGTTTCAGCTACTTGGTTAAAAAACTCTGTTTCTGAAATACCTCTTTATTTAATTTCTCTTGGATTACCTTTAATTTCTGTTTCTTCAGTAATTGGAGGATATTTTTCATCTGTTGAAAAACCATATAAGAGTGCTATTTCTCAAGTTTTGGAAACTGGTGTAAAAATTATTGCAAGTATATTTTTACTTTATATAAATGACACTAAAGATGTAGAATCTATTTGTATTTCATTAATCTTGGCTGATGTAATATCTGAAATATTTTCATTTAGTTTAAATATTATTTTTTACCTTGTTGATAGAAGAAAATATCTATCTAAACGAAGTTTACCAATGCAGATGAAAAGAAAAATATTTAAAATTGCTTTTCCAATTAGTATTACTTCTTGCATACGCTCTGGACTTTCATCGTTAAAACAATTTCTAATCCCTATTAGATTAGAATTATCTGGTATGTCCTATTCTTTGGCTGTTTCTAATTATGGTTTGATTAGTCGGAATGGTTATGCCTGTTATAATGTTTGCAAATGTGTTAATTAGCTCATTTAGTGGTTTGCTTGTTCCCGAATTTTCTAGATTACTTGCTGGAAAAAATTATAATAGATTGAAAACTGTTTGTGATACAATTTTTAAAATTACTTTTATTTTTTCAATTTGCGTTACAGGCATTTTTATTATATTTGCAAATGAAATTAGCCTTATGGTATATCAATCAATTGAAACAGGAAAATGGATCAGGATTCTTGCTCCTCTTATATTTTTTATGTATATTGATAATATTATAGATAATATGCTAAAAGGTATAAATGAACAAGTTAGTGTTATGTTTTGTAATATAATCGATTTGATAGTTACTATTTCTATAATCTTTTTTGTTGTTCCTGTTTTTGGGATGTATGGTTATATTTTAAGTATTTTTGTGAGTGAACTTTTAAATTTTACTATTAGTAGTGTTCAGTTAAAAAAGAAAATTAATTATTCTGTGAATTTAAAGGAGTTTGTTGTAAAACCATGTTTAGCTTGTTTGGTTTCTTATCTATTAATACAAATATTTAATATAAATATTTTTTCTTTTAACATTAATACTATTATTCAAATATCTATATTTGTTTTTACTTATCTAGGATTTATAGTGTTATTTCAAGAGAAAAAATATATAACAAATTTCTGCTCAAAAAAATAATTGATTTATCAACTGTTATAATTAATATAACATAAAATAAGAAAACAGGCAACTAATTATTTCTAATTAGTTGCCCCCCATAGCAATTTTACTGGAACTTTTGTTCCTCCCACAGCAATCCTTATTGATTACTTTCTAATACTATGATACTATATTTTATGCGATAAGTCAATGTTTTATTCAAAAAATTCTGTTCTTATTTTTTCATTTATCGTACTTAAATATTTTCCATCCACCTTACCAATAGTACCATTAAAATTCAATCTTAATATACTAACTTTTTTCATTCTTGTAATATTAGCCCATCTAATCATATTTTTAAATCTATATATATTATCTATTTGTACTATTTCTGTAATTTGCTCCTTTTCCCTTACACATTCTTCAAGTGTTATCTTTTTATTGTGATAATCTTGTAATTGAAGTACATTGATTATTGTTCCACTCCTGTCGCAATTACTGTTACTACAACTTTATCATCTAGTGAATTATCTGTTGTTGTTCCAAATACTACATTTGCATCTTCACTAATTAAATCATTAATTTTAGCAATTCCATCATTAATTTCACTTAGAGCTAATTCTGTATTTCCTCTTACATTAAAAATTACACCTTTTGCATTATTAATATTACTTTCTGTAAGAGGATTAGCTATTGCGTGATTTACTGCATCAATCATTCTTCCCTCTCCTGAGGCCTCTCCTATTCCCATATATGCCATACCTTTATAAGTTAGCATTGTACTAATATCTGCAAAATCAACATTTATATCTCCAATTGATGTAATTAAATCTGTAATACTTTTAATTCCTTGTTCTAAAACATTATCTGTCATTTTAAAAGCATCAATAACACTCATTTTTTTATTTCCTGCAATTTTTAATAATTTATCATTTGATATCAAAATAAGGCTATTTACATGTTGTCTTAATTTTTCTATACCATTATCTGCTCTACTTGATCTTAATCTTCCCTCAAATAGAAATGGTTTTGTTACAATTGCAATTGTTTGTATTCCCATTTCCTGTGCTATTTCTGCAACAACTGGTATAGCTCCTGTTCCAGTTCCTCCTCCCATTCCGGCTGTTAAAAATAACAGTTGTGTTCCTGCCAATAGTTGTTTTATATCTTCTTTACTTTCGATTGCTGCTTTTTCTCCAACTTCTGGATTAGCACCTGCACCTAAACCTTTTGTTGTTTCTCTTCCAATCTGTAATACATTTTCCATCTTTGTTTTATTTAACATTGCTAATTCAGTATTTATAAAACAAAACTCTACATCTTTTATTTTATCTTCAACCATTTGTCTTACGGCATTGTTTCCACCTCCGCCTATTCCTATTACTTTTATCTTTGGTATGGATGTTTTTATTTCTCCATATATATTTCCATAATTTTTTCCGTGTTTATTCTCTATTTGTATCATTTTTACAACCTTTCCTTTCTAGATTTACTTTTGTGTACTGATTAGTATTATATCTTTTATTTCTAAAATTTTCAACATCAATATAGAAATTTCTTCAATTTGTGAACTTTTGGAAAAGCGATCTCCAAAACCCACCTTGAAAAAAATGTATAAATATAATATACTAGTATTTGGTGGTAAAAAATGAATCTAATAAAAAATATATTAAATTTAGTTTGTTGCAAAATATTATATAGAGTAAAATATGTGAATCTCGAAAAAATAAAAAATGTAAAAAGATGTCTAATTTGTCCCAATCATTCAAATGTTTTGGATCCAGTTTTTATATATACAAAAACAGACAATCTTTATATAATGGCCAAGTCTGATTTATTTAAAAATAAATTAATACGATGGTTACTTTTAAAATATAATATATTTCCAACAAATAGAGAAAAAGTAGATTTTAAAAGTTTATATCATTCATTAGAAATTTTTAATAATAATAACGAAGACAGAAAATTACTTATGTTTCCAGAAGGTAGAGTAATAAAGAAAAAAGAAGATATTGGAAAATACTATAGAAAAGGAGCTGTTTATATCTCTGCTAATTGTAACATACCTATTATTCCAGTGTATATAACTATGCGTCCACTTTTCTTTTCAAAAGTAACTGTTACATTCGGAGAACCAATTTATATAAAAAAAGAAGAACTAAACAGTAAACAAGAAATAGAAAATAAGTCTAAAATGCTTATACAAAAAATCTATGAACTAAATAATGAAAGGGGGAAATCATAAAATGAAAACTGTTGGCTTAGCTTGTACTGGTGGTGGAATAAAAGCGATAAGTAATCTAGGAGTAATAAAAGCTTTTGAAGAATTAGGAATAAAAATATCAGCCATTTCGGGTACAAGTATAGGAAGTTGCATAGCAGTTCTGTATGCAATGGGATACACTGTAGAAGAAATTTTAGAAAAAATGAAATATTATGCAATTCAATATCCAAAATTTGGCTTAATTGATAAAATACTTGCACCTATAAAACTCGTTTGTAGAGGTGGTGGTAAAAATCCTAAGATTATAGAAACAACTATTAAAGATTCAGCTCTAAATAAAGGAAAACAATATATGAATGAAATAGAAATGCCAATATTTATTCCAGCATTAGACATTACTTTTAAAGAAACCATATATTATACTTCAAAGTTAATAAAAGATGAAAAATGTTTTACAGATAGAACCATTTGGGAAGCTGTAAAAAGTTCTTGTACTTTACCTATGTTATATTTACCTAATAATGTTTATATTGATGGTCAACTACATCAATTATTAGATGGCGGTATGACAAATAATACTCCTACAATACATATGGAAGAATTTGCAGATATTGTAGTTGGAGTAGAAAATTTGTATAGAAAAAAAGTTAATAATAAAAAAGTAAATTTAATAACTGGAATCAGAAACACCTTTCAATCAATGAGAAGATCAGCTGTAATAAATCAAAAGAAAGCATCAACAATATGGATAAAGGTAGATTGTAATGAAACAGATTTAATAGGAAATGAAAAAGATTTATTCAATTGCTTAAATGCTGGATATGAAACTACAATGGAAATGTACAAAAAAGGTGATTTAGATATAATATTTGAAAAATCAAATAAAAAAAGTTAATTTCCCTATTGCTTTTTTTATTTTTTATTGATATAATCGTACATATGTTTGGAGGTGCAATATGGAAATTTTTGATAAATTGAAAATCCTTGCTGATTCTGCCAAATATGATGCTTCATGTAGTTCTAGTGGTAGTAATCGAAAAAATTCAAATAATGGAATCGGAAATGGTCATGTTTCTGGTATTTGTCATAGTTGGGGTGCAGATGGTAGATGTATCTCTCTTTTAAAAATCCTTTTTACGAACGCCTGTATGTATGATTGCAAATATTGTATTAATAGATGTTCAAATTCTGTCAGAAGAGCTACATTTACCCCACGTGAAGTTGCTGATTTAACTATTAATTTTTATAAGAGAAATTATATTGAAGGACTATTTTTAAGTTCAGCTGTTATAAAATCTCCTGATTACACTATGGAAAGACTTGTAGAAACTGCCTCTATTTTGCGAAATGAATATAATTTTAATGGATATATTCACTGTAAAACTATTCCTGGATGTAGCCAAGAATTAATTGATAAATTAGGAACTTTGGTAGATAGATTAAGTATTAATATAGAACTCCCCTCTAACTCTAGTTTAAAATTATTAGCTCCGCAAAAAGAAAAAGATGGAATTCTAAAACCTATGACTTATATTTCAAATACTATAAAATTCAACAAAGTAGATAAATCAAAATATAAGAAAAAATTTGTCCCTGCTGGTCAAACTACTCAATTAATTATTGGAGCAACTCCTGAATCTGACTTAAAAATTTTGAAACTTTCTGAAAGTATGTATAATTCTTTAAAATTGAAAAGAGTATATTACTCTGCATATGTGTCTATAAACAATGACAAGAATTTACCTACTTTAGAAAATCCACCTCTATTAAGAGAAAATAGGCTTTATCAAGCTGACTGGCTACTCAGATTCTATGGTTTTAAAGCCAACGAATTATTAAATGAAAAACATCCTAATTTTAATACCCTATTAGACCCTAAATGTGATTGGGCTTTAAGGAATTTAGATAAATTTCCAATAGAAATCAATTCAGCAAGTTACTATACTTTGCTTAGAATTCCAGGCATAGGAGTTATAAGTGCTAAAAAGATAATAACAGCTAGAAGAGAGTTTCTTCTTGATTTTGATAGTTTAAAAAAATTAGGTGTTGTGCTAAAAAGAGCTCAATATTTCATTACTTGTAAAGGAAAATATTTTAATCAAGCATATAAATTTAATAAGAATTTTATTGAAACTAATTTACTTTATGAAGAAAGAAATACTATTCCACAAAAGAAATTTGAGCAATTATCAATCTTTGATAAATTGCTACCTACAAAGGAGGATAAAATAAAATGTCTAACTGGAAGCTTATAAATAAAACTTATCTATATGATGGTACATTTGATGGATTATTAACTATTGTTTTTGATAGTTATTCTAACAAAACATTGCCACAAAAAATTATTTCAGAAGAGGTTTATATAAATAATTTTTTGGATAAAACTCAATATATTAATACAAATTATGAAAAATCTAAAAGAGTTTTTGAGGGTATTAATAAAAATATTTGCTATGAAGCTTTATATAATAGCTTTTACGCATTTTTATCAGATGGAAAGGATAAAGAAATAAATATCTTAAAATATTTATGTGATGGTTTTGATATAGGTCCTAAAATTAATACAATGCTCACAATTTCATATGTCTTCTCTGTTATTAATATGAGAAAAAGAGCATTATCAGAATGTCATAAATTAAAAGGCTTACTTAGATTTATGGAAGTTGGAGAAAATATTTATTATGCTTCTATTCATCCTGATAATAATATCATTGAACCATTAGGACATCATTTTATAAAAAGATTACCTACTCAAAATTTTATTATTCATGATAAAATTAGGAATTTATGTTTTTTATATAATTGCAAAGAGTATAAAATTATTGATAGTAAAAACTTGAAAATACCAGAAATTACTGAAAATGAACAAATATATCAAAATCTCTGGAAAATGTTTTTTAAAACAATTGCAATAAAAGAAAGGAAAAATGCTAGATGTCAAATGCAATTTATGCCAAAAAAATATTGGCAAGACTTGATAGAGGAACCTTAAAAAAACAAAAATGGACGTGGCACTAATTGTATGCAATTTGTGCTACGTCCCCAAATATCTTATTACAGATAAAATTGTATCTACTATTATTAAACAAATTAGTATTATACATGTTACTGTTTGAATATTATTTGTATTTCCTTTAGTTATTTTCTGTATTTTTTCCTGTATATATGGGTGTAATTTTTCTAGCAAAATAAGTCCAATAACTCCCCAAAATATAGAATATGGTAAGCTAACTCTTCCTTGAATATTTAAGAAATCATTTGAATAATCCCACCATCTTAATTCAAATAGCATTTCTAGTAAAAAAGATACTATGTACTCAAATAATGTAAAGGCTACAGTTGCTATTAAAAATTTTAGGAATGGTTTCTTATATAATTTTTTAGTTGCCATTATAAGTATAACTGCTCCAAAACCATATATTGGACAAAGTGGACCAAACAGAAATCCTCTTTTTACAAAATGTCCATGTACAAATAAAGCATAAATTGTTTCTATTAACCATCCCAAAAATGAGTATACAAAAAAATATGTTATATATTCAAATACTTTATCTTTGGAATCTTTTGATTTTACAACTTCTTCTTCCATAAACTTCCCTTTTTTCCTTTCTACTTGATTTCATTTTGTATTGATTTTAAAGCTTCTTCTGTTGTCTTACTTTTATCAAATTTATTTATAATAAGCACTAAAACCCCTACTAGAAAAAATGTAACTGCATATATAACTAAGCTTGATTTCCAGTCACCTTTCATTAAAGTATTTCCTGCAAATGTTGATGAAACAACTGAAGGTAATCTTGCAAATGTTGATATTAATATAAATCTCAATGGTTTTATTGGTAGTAATCCTGCAATATATACTAATAAATCTTTTGGTGTTCCTGGTACCATAAATAGTATAATCATTATCCATTCGATTCTTTTAGGATTTTTAAATAATTTACTATTTTCTATTTTTTTAACCTTTTCTTCATCACAAAAATCATATACAAATCTTTTTCCCAGTTTTCTTACTAGAAAAAATACTGCTGTTGTAATAATAAATACAGATATTGTTATGAATGCGAGTCCTCCCCAGCCACCATAACACATTCCAGCAAGTATTTCTATTGGCTCTCCTGGTAAGATAAAAAGAAAAATTTGTGCTACTTGCAATCCAAATAACATTAATAATCCAATAAACCCTGAATCATTTACTTTATTTTTGAAAGCCTCTTGCCCTTCTACTGTACTTAAGTTTCTCATAACAGGAACTAAATATGCTATAACACCTATAATTATCGCTATTGCGACTATTGCTACTAATATTCTAAAAATCTTTACCTTATTTTTTCTGCTCATTTTTATCCTTTCTGCTAATATGCTTAAATTCAACATACATATTATACCACATTTTTCTTAAAATGTACGCTTTTTGTAACATTTTTATCTTACAATAATGTAAGATATATTGTAAATATAGTATATCAATCATTTATTAAATATTTTTTTAGCAATTATTAATTTTTTCTTAAGAAAACACAACATCAAAAAGATTTCATCTTTCATATCCCTACTTATCTTTTATCCATGTCATAATATATTCTGTCTCATTAAATTTTTCATTTAATTGTATTTTTACATTTTTAAATTGCAAATTTGAAAAAAATATAATTCCCTTCATATTTTTCTTAAAAATTTTTGAGAATATTTCTTCTCCTGCTTTTAAATTATTTCTATAATAATTAACCAACTTTGTTCCTATCTCATTTCCTCTATAATTTTCTTTTACAAAAATTGCTTTAATTTCATTATTATCTATAGAAATAAATCCTAAAATTTCCTCATTTTCAGTATATACATATGTTTTCCATTTTTCTAAAAAATCAATTTTTATGTCATTATAGATTTCTAACCAATAATCTCTATCTATAAAACTATTTGCCTTAAAATTACCTTTTACCCATATTGTCATTACCTTTGTTAAATCTTCTTCTTTTATTTTTCTTATCACATTATCACCTTTTCCTTTTTAATTTTATTAGCTCATCATATTCTTTTTCTAATTCAATTTTTCTTTTTTCATCTTTTGTAATAGATAATTCTGAGCTAATTTGTGACAATTTAAAATCTATCAATAACTTATCATTTTCATTATCTTTTTTAATTGATTTTTCTTTTTCATACTCTAAATAACTAGAATAATTCCCATTATATTCTATAATTTTATGATTTTTAATCACTAAGACATCTGTAGCTATATTGTTTATAAATGTCTTATCATGTGTAACAAATAAAATCGTTCCATTATATTCTTTAAATAATTTTTCTAAACCTTCAATTGACTCAATATCTAGAAAATTTGTAGGCTCATCAAATATCAATAAATTGCTTTCTGATAATAATATCTTAGCAATTGCTACTTTTACTCTTTCTCCTCCACTTAACTGTTTTATTTCCTTTACTAAATCTTTATTTTTAAATAAAAGATTTGCTAAAACATTTTTTACCATTATTTCTGAATAATTTGTATCTTTCATAACATTTTCTATTATTGATTTGTCAAAATCTAGTTCAGTAAAGTCCTGACTAAAATATCCTATCTTGACACTTGGATTTATTTTTATATTATCATGTTGGGAAATAATTTCCTTTAGTAATGTTGTTTTTCCTATTCCATTTTCACCTATTAAAGCTGTTTTACTATTTGTTTTTATAATACAATTTGCATTTTCAAATAGTACCTTATTTCCTAGTTTTATGTTTAGGTCTTCTATTCGAATTGCAATTTTATTTTTTATTTTTTGATTTGTTTGATATTTCATATATATTTTGGAGTTATCTTGTGGTCTTTCTTTTTCTTCTAATTTATCTAATCTTGTTTTTAAAGCATTTGTATGTCCTTCTAATTTTTCTCTCTTATTTTCTACTCCTCTTTTATGAAGTCTTGCTTCAGAATTCCCCATTCTTTTTGGAGTTTTTCTAATTTCCTTAGCTGTATTTTTTGAAATATTGATAGCTTTTTCTAATCTAGTTTTTTCTTCTACATATTCCATATATTCAAATTGTTTTCTTTTTATTTCTGCTTCTTTTTGCATTTTATATTTAGAATAATTCCCATCATATTTTTTTACATTTCCATCTGATATTTCTATAATAGATGTACATATTTCATCTAGTAAACTTCTATCATGTGATATAATAAGTATTGTACCTGTATATTTTTTTAATTCCTTTTTAATATAATTTATACTATCTCCATCTAAATTACTAGATGGCTCATCTAATAATATAATTCCATTTTGATTTAATACTTTATTATTAAACGCTTTTTTCTTCTTTTCTCCCCCACTTAAATATCTATTTTCTTCATCAATAATTTCAAATTGCTCCATATATATTATATTTTGATTGCAAATAACCTCTCCAATATCTGGCTTTATTCTTCCAGAAATAATATTAAGTAATGTTGTTTTTCCTGAACCATTTTGACCTACAATCCCTATCTTTTCTTTTTCATAAATTTTTAAATTTTCGATTTCTAATATTTTTTTATCTCCATAATATTTTGAAATATTTTTTAATTCAAGTAACATAAAAACTCCTCCTTTAAATCATATTAAAGAAGGAGTTATATAAATAGATTAATTGGCACTATTAATAAACCTTTCTAAAATATGATTATATCTTATTTTATTTTTGTTAGTTTATTAATAATAATCATTTCTACACCAATTTTAACCTTTCTTTATTATTTGTCATGTAATTTCACTATATTTATCATTTAAATTTTGCTAACGCTTATTCAGAAAATTAGTTTAACCACTCTGGATTTGCTAAATACCAATCAATTGTTTTTACAATTCCATCTTCAAATTTTGTTTTTGGATACCATCCTAATTCATTTTTTATTTTTGTTGGGTCAATTGCATATCTATAGTCATGACCTTTTCTATCCTCAACAAATTCTATTAATGTTTCTGGTTTATCTAATCTTTTTAAAATTAATTTAACAATTTCAATATTTCTTTTTTCATTGTGTCCCCCAATATTGTATCTTTCTCCTGCTTTTCCATTATGGAATACTAAATCTATTGCTTCACAATGATCTTCTACATATAACCAGTCTCTAATATTTCTACCTGTTCCATAAACTGGTAATTTTTCATCTTTTAATGCTAATTTAATCATATGAGGTATTAATTTTTCATTGTGTTGATATGGTCCATAATTGTTAGAACAGTTTGTTACTGTTACATTCATTTTATATGTTTCATGATATGCTAAAGCAATTAAGTCTGAACTTGCTTTTGATGCTGAATATGGACTATTTGGTTGTATTGGAGATTTTTCTGTAAAATATCCTTCTTCTCCTAATGTTCCATATACTTCATCTGTTGATATATGAACAAATTTGTTACTACTTCCTTCTCCCCATATTTGTTTTGCTACTTCTAAAAGTGTATGTGTTCCTAATACATTGGTTTGTGTAAATACAAATGGTGTTTTTATACTGTTATCTACATGTGATTCTGCTGCAAAATGTATAACACCATTGATATCATACTTCTTGAATATTTCTGTTACAAATTCAAAATCACATATATCTCCTTGTACAAATGTTATTTTGTCCATAACTTTTTTTAGATTGTCTAAATTTCCTGCATATGTTAATTTGTCTAATACTATTATATTATAGTCTGGATGTTTATTTACAAAGTGTTCAGCAAAATTTGCTCCTATAAATCCTGCTGCTCCTGTTACTAATATATTGTTTTTCATCTTTAATTCCATTCCTTCCTAATGTACAAAAAGCTTTTTTTCACTCTTTGTTTTTTATATTTTATTTTTGTGTTTTATAGTATATCATAAAGTTAAAAATGTGTAAAGTATTCTACAAATCTTTGTTTTAATTCATACTAAAATTCTTCTATCAGAATGCATTTCATTTTATTGTTTCAAATTTTTAAATAAATCTGTTTTTCTTAATTCTTCCAAACTAGGCCATTTTGCGTCTTTTTCTGATGTTAATAAATCACCTATTTTCATATCTCCTAAAGGCCAATCAATATTTACATCTTTATCATTCCAAGCAAGTCCACCTTCTGCATTTGGATTATATATATCATCACATTTATATGTAAATTCTGCTTCATCTGATAATACTAAGAAACCATGTGCAAATCCTCTTGGTATCATAAACATTTTTTTATTTTCTTCAGAAAGAATAACACCTTCCCATTTACCATATGTTTCACTTCCAGGTCTTAAGTCTACTGCTACATCAAATACTTCTCCTTTAATACATCTAACCAATTTTGCTTGTGTATTTTCTTTTTGGAAGTGTAGCCCTCTTAAAACACCTTTACTAGATTTTGATTGATTATCTTGTACAAAGTTGTAATTTAGTCCAATTTCTGCAAATTCTGCATCACTGTATGTTTCCATAAAATATCCTCTATTATCACCAAATACAGTTGGTTCAATAATATATACATCTTTTATAGAAGTTTCTATTTTTTTAAATTTTCCCATTTAAAGTTCCTCCTATTATTCATTTCCAAATTTATTTTCTGCCAAATCTTTTAAGTATACACCATATTCTGTTTTCATATATTTTTTAGCTAGTTCTAATAATTGTTCACCTGTTATCCAACCTTTTTTGAATGCGATTTCTTCTGGACAACATACTTGCATTCCTTGTCTTTTTTCAATTGTTTGAACAAAACTAGCTGTTTCTAGTAATGCATCATGTGTACCTGTATCAAACCAAGTCATTCCTCTTCCTAATTTTTCAACTGTTAGTTTTTTCATTTTCATATATTCATCATTTACTGTTGTAATTTCTAGTTCTCCTCTTGCTGATGGTTTAATGTTTTTTGCTATTTCTATAACTTCATTTGTATAGAAATATAATCCTGGAACTGCATAATTTGATTTTGGATCTTGTGGTTTCTCTTCGATAGAAATTGCTTTTCCGTTTTCATCAATTTCAACAACACCATATGCTCTTGGATCTTTTACATAATATCCAAAAATTGTTGCCTCATCTTCTCTTCTATTTGCTCTTCTTAATATTTCTGGTAGATGAGAACCATAGAACATATTATCTCCTAAAATCATTACAACATTATCTTCTCCAATAAAGTCTGCTCCTATTATAAATGCTTCTGCTAGTCCATTTGGTTTTTCTTGAACTTTATATTCAAAATTCATTCCCCATTGTGAACCATCTCCTAGCAATTCTTTGAATATAGGCATATCTCTAGGTGTTGAAATAATTAAAACTTCTCTAACCTCTGCTTCCATTAATACAGATAATGGGTAATATATCATTGGTTTGTCATATACTGGCATTATTTGTTTTGATATTGCAAGTGTTAATGGATATAATCTTGTTCCACTTCCTCCTGCTAATATAATTCCTTTTCTGTTTTTCATTTTTATCACAATCCCTTCTTTAAGACATTTTTCTATTTAACCAAGTTTTCTTTTTATTGTAAACAAAACTTTTTGTAATTTTTTATTTTTAAAAGAATTTTTTGGTGTTTTTCTATTAAGTAAGATTTCACTTTTATTATTTAATTTCTTAAATAATCAGAAAATTTAATTTTCTTTATGTAATTCTACTTCTAGATATCTCTTTAGTCCATCTTCCCATGTTGGAATGTTAATTCCTTGTGCTAATATTTTGTCTTTTGATAGTTGTGAATTTTTAGGTCTTTTAGCTTGTTTGATTTTCATTATTTCTATATATTTTTCTGTTGATACTGGATTTACTTTACAGTCAATATTTGCTAATTCAAATATTCTCTTTGTAAATTCATACCATGTTGTAAATTCTTGGTTTGTTGTATGATATATTCCATAAGGTATTTTCTTTTCAATTGCTTCTGCTATTATATTTGCTAAATCTTCTGCATATGTTGGACTTCCATGTTGATCTGATACAACATTTAATTCATCTTTAGTTGGTCCTAATTTTAACATTGTTCTTACAAAATTATTTCCTTCTCCATATAACCATGCTGTTCTAAATATATAATATTTATCTGTGTTTTCTTGTACTCCTTGCTCTCCATGTAATTTTGTTTTACCATATACTGTTACAGGTCCAACTTCATCATCTTCTACATATGCTTTTGAAACATCTAAATCTCCATCAAATACATAGTCTGTACTTATATGTATTAAAACTGCATTTTCATTTTTACTTGCTATTGCAAGATTTCTTGGTCCGTCAGCATTTATTTTTTCTGCTAAATCATAGTTGTCTTCTGCTTTATCTACTGCTGTATATGCTGCACAGTTTATAATATATTCTGGTTTAACTTCTGATACCATCTTTTTAACTGCCTCTAAATCTGTAATGTCTAGCTCTGATACGTCTGTACAAATTAATTCATTTCCATTTGCTAACCTCTTTTTAACTGAATTTGCAAGCATTCCATTTGCTCCTGTAATTAATATTTTCATTATTACACTTCCTTTCAATTTTTTTAAAATCTTTGCACTATTCAACTTCATATATCATATCATTTAAATGAAAAAAGTACAAGGTTTTCCTTGTACTTTTTTAGCTTTGTTTCCAATTCATAACAACAATTCCTATAATAACCAAACTTGCTCCTACAATACCATAAACAGATATATTTTCCTTAAACACAACTTTAGAAGCAACTAGTGTCAAGATTTGTACAATTCCTGTAACAATTGGCATAATATAACTTAAATCAAACATAACCACAATTCTTGTAAATAGTAAAAAACTACATAAATAACAAAATAATCCTGCAAAACTAATTAAACTAATTCCAAAAGTTGCCGTTCCATCCTTTATAGCAATACTTCCTGGATTATTTCCCATTTTCATTAATACTAATCCTGAAACTGTTAATACTAAATATAAAATTACTAAAATGATTTGCATTATTTTTCTCCCTTTCATAGCACATTTCCTTTACTTATTATTTTTTTCTTTTTTTCTATCTTCCTCTTCTTTTTCTTTAATAGCAATATAATGATCTAAATCCTTTACTTTTTCATTTAAATTAGATATTGCCATATTATTTAAGAATACTTCTATTAATAAAAAAGTAATAATGATAAAAAATACAAAATTAACTGGAGCCATAAAACCAAGTAATGATGAAATCCATCCTACTACATCTGTAAAAATACTCATTAAAATTAATAGAAAGCTTCCTAACATCCATATAATAGAATTATTCATTTTTAATTTTGATTGTTTTATTTTCATAACACATAATCCAAAAGATATTAATGAAAAAACAAATAATATAATTCTTAATGTGATACTCATTTTTTCCTCCTCATATATTTTTATATATTCTTTCTAGTAATTGCTCTAATAAATATAATTGACAAAAACATATTCATCATATATTCCATTGATTTTAAAGGTTTTAAATAACTCTCACCAAATTCTCTCTCACTCATTTCTACCTGAACCTCTTTAATATTTATTCCTTTTTTCATCATATATACTAATGTATCTGGTTCTGGAGTTAAACTTTTATTTCTAATAAATTCATCAATAGCTTTTCTATTATATGCTCTCATTCCTGAAGTTGGATCTTTGATTGTTTTTCCTGTTGTCAATTTTATAATACTTGTTAATAATCCACTACCTAACATTCTCATACTCTTCGGTTTCTTTTTAGTAACAAATCTAGAACCTATTGCAATATCACATGAGCCATCTTCAATTTGTTTCACTAAATCTTTTACATATTTTGCTTGGTGTTGACCATCTCCATCAAATTGAACAATAATATCATAATCATTTTTCTTTGCATATTTCATTCCCAATTGTACAACACTAGTTAGTCCATAGTTTACTGGTAATGATAGAACATTAAAATGATTTTTTTGACATACCTCTAAAGTATCATCACTTGAACAGTCATTTACAACAACATAATCATAATCTGTATTTTCTGTTACATCTTTTATTGTTTTTTCTATATTCAATGCTTCATTATATGCTGGTATAATTAGTATAACTTTCATAGTTTCTCCCTTCTTAAAAATATATGATATGATAATAATATCATTTTTTTATATCAAACTCAATATATTTTCTTATTTTTTATTAACATTAGTTTCTTTTACAATATATTTTGGTCTTCGCTTTACTTCTAAATATGTTTTTGACAAATATTGCCCGATTATTCCAAGTGAAAACAATTGAACACCACTTACTAAAAATATAATACATACTAATGATGGCCAACCAGATGTAGGATCCCCATACATTAAAGTTTTTATTATAATAATTACAATTAATAGAAAAGAAATTAAGCAAAACAACAATCCAATTATTGAAGAAAGTATTAATGGAACAGTTGAAAAAGCTGTTATTCCTTCTATTGCATATTTAAATAATTTCCAAAAAGACCATTTAGTTTCTCCTGCTACTCTTTGAATATTTTCATACTCTAACCATTTAGTTTTGAAACCTACAAAACTAAATATTCCCTTTGAATAACGATTATATTCTCTCATTGAAATTATAGCATCAACCATTTGCCTAGTCATCAATCTATAATCCCTTGCTCCATCTACCATTTCTACATCTGACATTTTATTTATCAATTTATAAAATATTCTTGCAAAAAAACTTCTAATAGGTGGCTCTCCTTTTCTAGTAACTCTTCTCGTTCCAACACAATCATAGTCTTCATTTTTTATGATATCATACATTTTTCTTAGTAATGAAGGGGGATCTTGTAAATCAGCATCCATTAATGTAACATAATCACCTGATGAAGATTCTAACCCTGCAAGCATTGCTGATTCTTTCCCAAAGTTTCTAGAAAATGAAATATATTTTACTTTTGAATCATGTTCTTTTAATTTCTTAATTTCTTTCAAGGTACTATCCTTTGAACCATCATCTACAAATATATATTCCATTTCCACATCATGAAAATCATTTTCTCTTACTTTTTCCATTTCTTGATAGAATAATGGTAAACTCTCTTCTTCATTATAGCATGGTACGATTATTGATATTTTTTCCATATTGTCATCTCCTATCTTATCTAATCACCAAAATCTCATATTATCTATTATTCTAAAAATATTTTTTATAGCATATATTAAAATCTACGTATCCACTAATTCCATTAATCGTTCCTGTTGATGTGTATTGCCATATATCATGATTTCCTGTATATTGATATATGTCATCTGGAACATCACCATTATTTTGACCATAACTTGCTACCCAAATAGAATAATCATTTGGTATTCTGTCTAAATCAATTTGTGTAATTAATCTATTTTTATTTGTATAAATTCCTACTTTATATCCAGCTGATTTTATTATATCGCAAAATGCAATACACATATCTGTTTTTGTTTGCATATCAATCCCATCTTGTGTTGAATCTTCTATATCATAAAAAATTGGTAATTCAAAACTTCTTCCATTAAGCCATGAAAGCATATTATATGCCTCTAATTTTGCTCCTTCTACGTCGGTTGCATATGAATACAAATATGCACCTACAGGAATATTTCTTGCTGTCGCTTCTCTGTAATTTCTCTCAAAATAATCATCAATTTGCTCTGGAAATTTACCATATCCAGCTCTTATAATCATAAAATCTAATTTTTGAGTTGATACTAATGCATCATAATTTATTTCTCCTTGATGCTCAGAAACATCAATTCCCCAATATTTATTTAAATAAATACTAATAACTTTATTATACTCAGTAATAACCTCTCCTAAATTAGAAATCACTTGAATTGTTAATGTATGTCTTCCTTCAGTAAATTGTTTCGTATTTACAGTTGTATAAAATCCAGGTGTAGGATTTTCTTCTATTCCTCCATAATCTTTAATTGCATTTATTACATCTGCTCTTTCTCTTCTTTTTACTTCTACATCTATAGTACGATTATCCATTAAAATTTTAACAGTTGATTTTGGACATTCTGTCATTGTCCATCCCTCTATATATAATTCTTGTGTTGTTATCATATTAGAAATTGGTGTTTCTATATATATTGTCCCATCATATTTTTTTATGTTAATTGTTCTTCTTATTTCACATAACATTTCATTCGTTTTAGGTGAAATTGCTTGTACTAGAATTGTATGTGTTCCATCCTTTATATTTGTTAAATCAATATTTGCTATATATCCTGGTAATGGGTTTGTTTCTTTTCCTCCATAGTCTTCTATATCATTCCATACATCTTCTCTTTCTACTCTTTCAATATAAGTAGAATAATCTTTTCCATCAATACTTAAAGTGATTTTTGCATTTTCATCCTCACTCATTAACCAACCTTCTACATATAAATCTGTTTTTTTCATTTCCCCTTGTTTAGGATAATCTAACATCATTGTAGATTCATACTTATTTACTTGTATTGTTCTTTCTTGTTTAAAAATTGTTTCATTTGTTAATGGTGAAATAATATGTAAAGTTACCGTATGTTTTCCATCTTTTATGTTTGTTAAATCGATATTTGCCTTAAATCCTGGTAATGGATTTTTTTCTTTTCCCCCATAGTCCTTAATAGCATTCCATACATCCTGTCTTTCTACTCTTTGCAAATAGCTAGAGTAATCCTCTCCATCAATGTACAGATTAATTTTTGCATCCTCATTCTCACTCATCAACCAGCCTTCTACATATAAATTATTTTTTTCATTTTGTCCTTGCTTTGGATAATCAAATATCATAGTAGATTCATACTTATGTACTTGAATTATTTTTTCTTGTCTTGCAATTATTTCATTCGTTTGTGGTGATGTTATCTGTAATGCCACTTTATGTAGTCCATCCTTTACGTCACTAATATCTATATTAGCATAAAATCCTGGTAATGGGTTTGCTTCTTTTCCTCCACATCCACTCACTGCATTTAATACATCTTGTCTTTCTACTCTTTGTATATGACTAGAGTAATCTTTTCCATCAATACTCAAGGTAATTGTTGCATTTTTATTTTCACTCATTATCCAACCTTCAATATACAGATTATCTTTTACAGTTCCATTTTGTATTGGATAATCGAACCTATAATCTGAACTATATTTATTTAATACAAATCTTCTTGATTTTTCATAAATAAGCTCTCCTGTTTTTGGTGAACTTACTTTTAATGTTATAGTATGAACTCCGTCTTTATAATTTTCTAAATTCACATTTCCTACAAATCCAGGTGCTACATTTTTATCTTTTCCTCCATAGCCATTAACTGCATTCAATACATCTTGTCTTTCTGTTCTTTCAATATTCTCTGTAACATCATTATTATCAACTAATATTTGTACTGTTGCATTTTTATCTTCTGACATAACCCAACCTTCTATATATAAATCATAATTAGAAGTTTGGTTCAATTTGGGATAGTCCCAACAAATTTGACTATCATACTTTTTCACTCGAATATTCTTCGTACATTCCATATAGATTTCATTTGTAGAAGATGATTGTGCTCTAATAACCACTGTATGTGGTCCATCTGTTAAATGACTGACATCAATTGTTGCCTCAATACCAGGAAATGGATTTTCACTTTTTGTTCCATATCCTTTGATAGCATTTATAACATCTCTTCTTTTTGTTCTATTAATTTGTTGCTCTACTTCATAACCATCAATAAAAACCTTAATAATTGTTCCTGGATCTTCTGACATAACCCAGCCTTCTAAGTAAAATGTATCTTTTTGTTCTTCTATATTTGGATAATCAATATGTAAATTAGTATTATATTTCTTTACCGTAATTTGCTTATCTAATTTTTTTAAAATTTTCCCTGTCTTAGTTGATATCGCTTGAGCAGACAACACATAGGTTCCATCTGGTATTTGTGTTAAATCTACAGTACCACTAAAACCAGGTGTAGGATTCATTATCTCATCTCCATACCCTTTTATAGCATTAATAACATCTTGTCTTTCTTCTCTAACCAATTGATCTGTAACATCATAATTTCCAATCAATACTTTTAATTCTGTTTCTTGTTGAGACATAATCCAACCCTCAACATACATTTCTGTCTTCACAGTTGCTTCGCGTGGATAGTCTAACATCATTTCCGTATCATTTGAAGCCTTACTAATGTTGTTATTTAAAATTACTAGTGCTATAAAAACAAATATCATAACAATATAGTATTTAATTCTTGATTTCATTTTATTTTTCATTTTTTTCTCCTTTTATTACATATATTCAAATATTTAAATCGCTTATAATATGTTCATATTATACTGTAAAAAATTTACACATTGCATTTAAAGCAGATCCATCAATAAAAAATATAAATAGAATATACAAAATTAGTACATTTCTTTCACTATAATTCATATATTTGTTTTTCATAATAAATGTAATTAATGGTAATAGAATAATTGGTATAAAATATCTTCCTTGTACTCCTTCAATAATATTAGATTCTACTTCCGAATTAATTAAATACATTCCTGTTAATACTAAGATAAATACTACTAAAAAAACAACATTACATATTATTTTATCTTTTCTTTTTAGGGCTTTATTATTTTTTTCTATCATTGGTGTCATTAATAATAAAAATCCGTATATAATAATTGGTACACTATTAACCAAAATATTTATCCAACCAAGATATTTACCTGCAAAACCGTAAAAATAGTATTCTCCAAATTCTGCCAAAGTTGTAAAAATTGTCCCAATATATCGTATTGGATTAGTAATTATATTTTTTATTTGTTCCGTTGAATTTACATAGTGCTCTTTTGCATATGCTCCCAAGTTCTCATATTGGCTACCTATCCAGTAACTTGCTACAGCTAATAATAAAGTAACTGCAATTGTTATATAAATAAGTTTTCTATTTTTTTTCTCTCCAATTGCCTTAGATTTTAATAATATTAATGATATGAATATCACTGGGAAATATACATATTTAGCCAACGAAACTGCAATTGCATTTATAACAAATATAATTTTTTGTACTTTTGTCATTTCTTTTTCTTGAAAATATAAATGCAAGACAAAAGCTATAAAAAATATGACAATAGAATTGATAATACTATCTGCTGAAACAGAAGTTGCTTGGCTTATCATCATTGGATTGAAGAAATATACCAATAATAGAAACTTGCCTAATGGTATTATCTTTATTGCATAATATCCTAAAAATAGGAATAGAATGAAATTAAAAATTCTAGCCATATATATAACTAAAAAAGAATTCATTCCACATACTCTTCCTATTAAAAAAGCAATACTAGAAAATAAGTACATAATTGGATTATATCCTTGTGCAGGGTTATACAATTCTTCTGTTTCATTATAATCTGTTTGTTCTTTAAATTTATCATTTAAAGTTTTGTAATTACTAAATGTATCTCTATGATTTAAATTAAAATCTTTTGGTATACTACTACTTGATTTTCCATTTTCATCTATTGGTTGTATCAAAATCCCTCTTGATATATCATAAGCTCTATAAATATGTGCAGGCTCATCTGCTACAAAGCCTGGTATCATTAAAATTAGAAATAGACTTCCTATTGGTATCATAAGATGCAAGAAAATCTTTTCATATTTTTTCTTATTTTTCACGATATTTAAAATAGCAATATATAGAATAATAATTACTGAAACCACGATTAATATCATGTTTTTATAAGAAAAATGTTCATAATATGTTTTATACATAATCACTTTGTATACAGCAATTGCCATTATAATGGAAAAAATAAACTCAAAAACGAATCCAAATCGTAATACGAATTCATTAATTATTTTTAAATATTTTTTTAGTTTTTCTGTATTCATATTGACTCCTTTTATCTTCTTATGTTTTTAGTTCTTACTAATGGATTTTATTATAGTTAATTTTTGGTAAATCTGTATCTAGTCTGTAGTTTTTATTATAATATGGATCTCCTTTTTGTATTGTTTTTGACCACCTTTTAACAAAAAGTTCATACTCCTTAGCAAAACGTTTCTGCTTGTCTTCTGATTCTTGATCTTGTCCTCTAGATTTTGATTCATAATGATATGCTTCAACATATGGGTTATAAACAACTAGGTATTTTGCTGTTCTAACTTTTAAACAAAAATCTACATCATTAAAAGCAACTGCTAATTTTTCGTCAAATCCCAGTAATTCTATGTATAAATCTTTTCTTACCATAAAACAAGCAGCTGTAACTGCACTAACATTCTGTACAATATTAATATAATCATCACGATGATAATCTTTTTCTTCAATTTCTCTAAAGCGATGTCCTGCCAATCCTCTTGTACCTATTGTAACTCCTGCATGTTGTATACTTCTATCTGGAAAATATAGTTTTGCTCCGCATATTCCAACATCTTTTCTTTGTGCATACATCAACATTTGTTCAATCCAATCTTCATTAATGATTTCTATATCGTTATTTAACAATATAACATATTCTCCTTCTGCATGCTCTACACCAAAGTTTACTAATGCTGAATAATTAAAATAATCTATTTTAAAATTTGCAACACGTATTTTATTTGGATTTTCCTTTTGAATTTTTTCATAATATTCAAAAGTGCTTTTATTTTCACTGTTATTTTCTACTATAACAATTTCATAATTTCTATAAGTAGATTTTTCTAGTATAGAACTAATCGCCTTTTCTAGGTCTTCTATGTGGTCTTTATTTGGTATAATGATGGATACTTTTGGATTTCCAATAATTGCATATTGAACTTTATATTGTCCTTTATATCTTCCATCTATAATCTCATTATACTGTAAATTACATCTTTTTAGATAATCTGCTATAATCTTTTTTTCATCTTCTGTATCATATTCCATATTTGTTGTTATATTATGGAATAATACTTTTTGTATATGTTCTATTTTCCTTGTTTTTTCACTTACTCTAAAAGCCAAATCATAAATTATGTTTTTATTAAGATTCTGCAAAATATTTTGATGTATCTTTAGAAAGTCTGTCTTTATTACCAAAAAATTCCCCAAGTAGTTTTCAGAAGTTAATGTATCTTTCGAAAAATCTGGTTTAAAATTAGGATTTTTCCTTTCTCCATCTATTATAGTATCATTATCTGCATAAATCATAATAGAATCTCTATATTCTATTGATTTTACAAGCTCATAAAGTGTAAACTCTGGTAAAACAATGTCTTCTCCAATCAATACAAGATAATCACTAGTTGAATTTGTTACAATATCTAATAGTGATCTATCTTGTATTTCTGTTTTTACAAAATTGGAATATGTTTGATCTTGTATACTATTTTGAAGACTTTCTGTAGTTTTCATCACAATTAGTTCAAATTTTAAATTTTGACAAGATACATATTTACGTTGCTTTTCCAATTCTTCTTTAGATGGTTCATTATTTGCCATCCATGTTTTATATTCATCTAATATAACAGTTCCAAAACGTATTTTATTTATACATGTTGTATATAAGCCTTTAAATCCATTATTTTTTATATATCTTATAATTGCTTTTATATTTTGGATTTTAATTGCATGAAATACTTTTTTAACTTTCCTAAAAATTGCTTTCATTTTTTCTTCGTTCCTTTATTATGATTTTTTTATCCCCAATTTTATTAACCAACCTTTAAGTAATCGTTTTACTCTTCTCAAAAATCTATATATTGGTCCATGTGTATCAATATAAACTGGTTCTATGCCCTCAATTGCTACTTTTGTTGTTTCTTCGCTTGCTTTAAATGGTTCTTTGTTATATAATTTTTTTATTTCATTTTTTTCTTCATAATCTGTATTTATCATATCATCAACCGCTTTCAAGAATTGTGAAAATCCTTTTTCTAGCGGATAATCTTTCATAAATTGTGTTCCGAAATTAGACATCTTTTCTCTTATTTCTGGATGGTCGACTAAATATAAAATTGCATTTGCAACTGCTTCTGGAGAAGGCTCTGCAAGTAATACACCTTCATCTGGTAAGTCATATAGGTTATTTTCTCTATAAAGTTCAACTACTGGTAATCCTGCTGCCATCATTTCAAATGGAATCCTTGATGGATTTGAAGAACTCATACATATTCCTACCATACATTTATTGTATAGTTCATTACATTCTTTAATTGGTATAATATTTAAATTCTTGCATTCAAACTCAAAACCAGCAGGTGCATTAGAACCATATAAATAAATTTGTATATCTGGTCTTATTGTTTTTACAATTTTTAATGCTTTTAATCCTATATAATCACAACGTCTAGGTTTTTCTGGTTGATATACAAAACATATTGCATTTTCTTTTTTCACATTCGTTAGTTTTTTATATGTGTTTAAATCTGCTCCAAAGTCAAAATATTGAACAGGTGTATTAAATTCTGCTGACATCTTATGTGCTAACCATTTTCCTATAGTAACTGGCTTATAACCATATCTATAAGAATTTTCAATAATTAAATATTGATCTCCCATAGGGAAAAACCATGGTTCAAAATCTTGTATAAAATAAGCTTTTTTTCTTGCTTGCATTCTTCTTACAAAGTTAATAACTTGCCATCCTGTAGCAAATACTATATCATAATCTTTTTTTAGTTCCATTCCTACATATACGCCAGCATCACATTTTTCATACCAACTATTTATCTTATCTTTAACAGTTTGTGGTGTAGATACTCCATCTTCTTCTACATAAATATCACATTCATATCCATGGTTAATTAATGCATTTACGTTTTGAATAATTGTTCTATGTCCTCCAGAACCTTTTCCTGGATGTGGTATTACCCATGCAATTTTCTTTTTTCCACTATCCTTTGGAGGCATAGATTGTCTCATTAATTCTCTTCTCATTTCCTGTTTTTTCTTAACTTCTTCTGGTAAGTCATACCAACTAGAAATTTCATCTTGTATTTTACATATTTCATTATATTCAATTTCCCATTTAATATCTGTGCAAACAGAGCTTCCATGCTTACGATAATAATTTAATGGTTTACTATTCCAACTTATTTTTCCATCTTTTAAAATGTGGCTATATATATACCAGTCTCCTGCTACTCTAAATTCTCCTGCTTTTTCCAAAATCTCTGTATAGTCTTTCTTTCTCCACATAACACTAGACACATTTAGAATTGTATTTGTTACACTTAAATGGTAAATATTTTCTTCTTTCCCTGTCCATGTATAAGAATTATTCCATTCTCCTGTTCGACACATATCATATAAATCATCTGATTTTTCTCTTATTAAATTATTTTCTCCATCAATTCTTGCAGATTCACAATAAGATAAAATAACTTCTTCATCATCAAATGGTTTTATCAATTCTTCTACGAAAGTACTTTCAGCACTATCATCGGCTTCTGCTATCCATATAAAGTCCCCTGTAGAAACATCAAATCCTTTTTTCCATTGTTTAAAAACACATCCTCCACTATTTTTTTCGTTTTTTATGAATTTTACTTTTATGTCTTTCGGTATAGTTTTTATTTTTTCTTCTATTACTTCTACACTATTATCAGTCGAACAATCATCTAATATAATAAGTTCATATATTGGATATGTTTGCATTAAAATAGAATCAATTCTTTCGATTATATAATCTTGATAATTATAATTTGGAATAATTACACTTACCTTTTTTGGAACATTTATATTCAATTTTTTCTTTTGCGTTTTATAAATATTAATTTTTTTATTCATTTTTTCCTCCCCAAAATCTCTTTATTTTCCTATAAACCTTTACACTAAGTTTCTCACCATACAATTTTTTTACATAATTCAATTCATTTGTTAATTCTTCATTCTCTTTTATTAAATTTTCTCTCTCATTTAATAAATATGTATTATCTTTCTGTAAATTTTTTATTGCTAATTCCTTAGCTTCATCTCGCTGTTTTACATTAATTAATTCTTGTTTTGTTGCTTCTATATCAAAATATTTATTCTGACTATAAAACTTCCATATCTTGTCATCTCTAATTTCTTTTTGAAGTTTACTATCTAGTTCATCAAATATTTCTCTGTATTTCTTTAAATGATATTTCTCCATTAAATCTTCTATGTTAATATATCTTCTTAAAGATATTGTATATATTATTGATCTATATAATATAAATTCAACAGGTATATGTTTCGCTCTCCATTCTTGATCAAAAAAATAAAATTCATTTTCTATATAGAAACAATTTTTAAAAGTCATATCCCACAAGCCATTTTCTAGAAAATTCATATCTTTTATCAAATTTTCATCTTTAACAGGTATATTATATTGTTTAAATATAGTATCCTCATAGCTTTCTATTTTAAACGAGTTTTTTAATAATATGTCTTTATATTTTTCTATTATATAATCAAACGTTTTTTGATTTCCTTTTTCTAATTCTTGTGTAAGTACTTCGTTTAAGAGATATTTTTGATCAACATATTTACTAATTAAATGATTTTCCTTCATTTCATCTAAACTTTTAATAGCATTTTCTTTTAATAAATTAATATTTTCTCCCATATGTTCTAGATGTTCTCTAGCTTCACCTGTGACTACTTGCTTTTCAACAATATCTTCTCCTATTTTAGTTATTAATCGGTATTTTGCTTTTCTTAAATTATTAAATGATATATATTTATATGGCAAATTCATTGTTTCTTTTGAGATTTCTATTAAAAAAGAATTTGTAAAAAATGTAAACATTTCTGGATTTGTTTTTAAAATTTCTCTAAATACATCTATTTCATTTATAATCAAATCAGATTTCCCAGCACAATAAGGATTATATTTATCTATGCTATTATATTGAGGTAATCCATTATCTGTAAATATAACATTGGGCATTTTATAATCTGGTAATGGATAATAAAAATTTGTATAATACCCCATATTTTTTAACATAATTTCTAAACTTTTTCTTGTATACGTTTCATATACTTTAGGTTCATTATGATATCCTATTAAACTTGAAAATTTCTTATTTAAAATATTGTCTGGATTTCCTGACCAATATCTTAATCCAAATTTATTGTCAATAGCTAATAATATCCTTCCATTCTCTTTTAAGAAATTTTCCAAATATTCTATTGTTTTCTCTAATGAAATATCTTCTCCTACTATTTCCTCTATTCTATCAATATTTCCAATAAATGTTATAATATCAAATTTCTCTTCTAAGTCTATATCTTTCAAATTTCCTGCAACAATCTCTAAATTCTCCCTATTTTTATACCTTTTACTAATCGCTTTTGCGCAATCCAATTGTGGTTCAACTGTTAGCACTTTTTTACATTTCTGGCAGAATAATCCTGTAAGTTCTCCTATATCTCCTCCCAATTCTAATATTTCGCATTCACTAGAAAAAGGATACCAATTTAACAAGTTTTGACTAGTTGCTGTTAAGTAATACAATTCCTCACATGTTATATTTTCATCAAATTTATCTTCATAATTCTCTATCTCGTATTGATTTATATATTTATCAATTAAATCTTTTTTTTCTTTTGAAATTGGAATTTCATTATGATAAAATTCTGTACTTAATTTCAATGAATTTCTCTCCTTTACTATTATCATGGAAGTTCTATTGTTTGATCTCCATCTTTTCCGATTATATTTTTCTTAACATTCAATTTATTCATCCATTCCCTAGTTATTTTGGTTTTCCAATCGCCTGAATCTTCTCCCTCTCCAGAATCATTATTCCATAACCAGTCTGGTGTTGGCCATAAACATATTTCAGGATTTATTGCTTTATATACATCTTCTGTTACTCCATTTTGACCATGATGCGCCATTTGTACAATATCAGCTTTCAATTTGTCACTTTGATTTTCTAATAATTTTTTACCACTCTCTTCTCCCGTATCTGCTAAAAATATTACGGTTTTTGTATCTGAATGCATTTTTATTACCATACTTGAATTATTGTTTCCATTATTTATTATTTCTGGATTTTTGACTCCTATAATTTCAAAATTCAAATTGTCTATTTCTATATTTTGGTCTAGATAGACTTCTTGTACAGCTCTCGAAATTCTTGAATTTTGTATCACATCAAAAAATTCTTTCACTTCATTAATTTCATTAGCCTCAGTTGGGCCATTTTTTTCATACCAAGTCAAATCATTTAATGTCACATATATATGATTGATTGGAATTTCTGTTTCTTCTACAATTTTCAAAAAGGCCCCCATGTGGTCAATATGTGGATGTGTAATAAACCAAGAATGTACTTCTCCTCCTTGTTGATTTATCCATTGTATTAAATTTTCTGTATCGTCTTTAGTCCCCCCATCAATCACAACAGTATTATCATTTTCAGTTTTTATAATATACCCCATCATTTGCCTATTTGTATTATTTTTTAATTGTGTTAATTTTGTTGTTTTTATTTCTTTATTTCCTTTAGAAAATATATAGACTACTACAAATAATATCATTAATAATATTAGTATTGAAAATGTCACTATTTTTATATTATTACATCTATTATTATTCATCTTTTCTCCTTTAACTATTATACTTTTTGAATGGAAATATCACAGTCTAATCTCATAAGTCCTACAGTATCCTTTGTAGATAATACTTCTATTAATAAAGCATCATATTTTCTATCTAATACTTCTAGTTCTCCTCTATGATTAAAATGTGTACAACTAAAAGATAATGTGTATTTACCTGGTGCGACATTAATTTTTTGCTTAAATGAAACTTCTACAATTTCTCCTTTTTTATAATCTCCTGTTGCAATCTTTTCTATTAAAGTATTTGTTCCACACATCTCCAATCCCTTAAAATCTTTAACAGTCATTGTAAAAATCGGATCTTTAACATCCTTATGAAATTTAATCTTTGATTTTAATATGACTTCTCTATCATTTTCTAAGACAGATATATAGTTTTCTTTTTCATCAAACATTCCATAATCAATTACTTCTGCTACTCCATTACCATATGTAATTAAATTTGGATTTTCATTAAAGTGAGACTTCCATGTATCTCCACTTGCCTTTTTATCAGCATTATAATTTGCATTTTTTTCTAATAATTCTTTATCTGATAAAACACCTTCTTTGCTTTCTTTAGGACTTAATCCCACAATAATTTTCTTATACCTTTCTACTCCTTCTTTTACACCACCATCGAATATCTTTCTCCCAGAATCAATTATAATTGTTCTAGTACAATTTCTTAAAATATCTGTGATGCTATGTGTTACAAAAAGTATGGTTTTCCCCTTTTTCTTAAATTGCTCAAATTTCTTAAAGCATTTTAATTGAAACGCCATATCTCCTACTGACAAAACTTCATCAACAATTAAGACATCTGGATCAACATTAATAGCACAAGCAAAAGCCAAACGTGCAAACATACCAGAAGAATACGTTTTTACAGGTTGATATAAATGTTCTCCTATATCTGCAAAATCTATAATTTCTTGTTCCTTCGCTTTAATTTCTTCGTTAGATAATCCCATAACTTGTCCATGTTGATAAATATTTGCAATTCCTGTTAATTCTGGATTAAACGCTGTCCCCAACTCTAACAACGAACTAATTTTCCCATTAACTTTTATATCTCCCGCTGTAGGCGTAACAACTCCTGTTATCATTTTCAATAAAGTTGATTTTCCTGCTCCATTTTTTCCTAATACACCTAGCACTTCTCCTTTTTTCACTTCTAAATTAAAATCTTCTATTGCACTAAATACTCCATGTCTTGGGTGTGATGGAAATAATGTTTCCAGTATTCTATCTTTTTTTCTTGCAAACATTTTGTATTGTTTACATAAATTTGTTATTTCTATTGCAGTTTCTGTTGATATTTCTTTTATATCTTCTACTGTATTATCTTTTTTATCCTCTAAATCCTCATATGTTTTTAATTTTTCTGCATTTAATTTCTCTATTTCATTTAAATCTTCTAATTCATTTTGGTTCATCTTTTCTTTTTGATTATTATTTTCCATTGAAAGACTCATCCTTTCTTATTTTTCTGTCTAATATACTTAATCTCTTTTCCCTAAAATCTTTAAAATAGTATATCTAACTTTGAATAACCCTTTACCTATAAATGGTAAATTCATTATAATAAAATTTAAAATATAATATGATATTCTTTCATGCTTGTACAAGGTATGAAATATATGCCACCCTTTAAAATTAAAATTTTTTTTATTTGTGATCATTTCATAATAATTCAATGCTTTTTTATTTAATTCTTGCATATCTTCGGGAAATTTAGAATTATTTTCTACATATGTTGAAAATACACCTAATTTTACTTCTATGAATAAGTTCCTAACTTGTTCTAATTTTTTAAATTTATGAGATATCTTTTCAGTTCCTATCTGATTATCTCCATGTTGCCTATATAAAATAGTTTGTTCTGGAAGATATGCTAGCTTACCATTAATAGAAATCATTAAACTCATCCAATAATCATGTGCTACATATTTCGACTTGTTCGGTATTGGCAATATATATTTAATATATGCTTTCTTAGACATAATAGTACATCCAGTCACACAATTATATAAATAATTCAAATATTTTGTATTTATATATTTTTTTATTTTTTTTGATAAAAGCATATAATCATTAAATGATGCATATAGTTCTTTTAAATTTTGATCTACAACTTTTAAATCGCTAAAAACCATATCTGCATTCTCTTTTTTTAACACAGAAAATGTTTTTTCAATTTTTTCTGGTAGCCATACATCATCTTGGTCTGATAACATATATATATTATTTTCTACTTTAGAAATTAAAAATTCAAAATTTTTTATATATCCCAAATTTTGTGATTGATAATATATAGTAATATTTTTATTTTCTTCATATTGTTTCAGGATTTCTCTTGTCCCATCTGTAGATACATCATCAGATATTATTAGATGTATATTTTTATATGTCTGATTTAAAATACTTTCTATTTGCTCTTGCACATATTTTTCACCATTATATGTAGCAAGTAATATATCTATTTTTTCTTCCATTTTTTCCTTCCTTATAGTACATCTGCAAAATCTTTTTTATTCTTTTTAAAGATATAATTCCCCCATACAAACATTATAATTGTAATTACCCAGAAAACAATCGTATATGCTCCATGTCCTGCTGTTACAATGTTTCCTTCCATAAAGCAATCTCTAAATCCTGTTACCAAGTATGTAAATGGAATACATTTTAAAACTCGTAAAATCATTGGATTATTTGCTATCATTGATAAGTTCCAAACAACTGGTGTTAACCAGAAAAACAATTGCATAATAATACCTAATAAGTTAGAAAAATCTGGTACTAACGTTACTATAGCAGATGTAAATCTTGTTACTGCTATTAAAAAAGCATATGCAGCTACTATAATATAAATTATGCTTAAAATATTAGGTATACATTTGTATGCAATACAAACTACTGTAGCTAATAAAAATAGAAATATAGCAACAAAGGCATTTGCAATAATTGAAATAATCGGTATAACATCTACTGGAAATACAACCTTCTTTACCAAATAACTATATCCTCTAATAGCATTGCTAGCACCAATAATTCCATCATTTAAGCACATCCACATAGCCATCCCTGGCATAAACCATACAATATATGGAATATCTGCACTTGGTCCTGGTGTTTTGAATATAAATTGAAATACTATTACATACATCATCATAAAAATAAATGGTGATAAATACCCCCATATACTACCTAAACTCGTATTTGCAAATCTATTTTTAAAATCATTTTTCCCTAATTGCCATATTAATTTCCTATTTCTCCATACTTCTTTTATAAAACTCATCTTGTATTTTCACTCCTCATTTTCTATTTTGTTATATTGTATATTTAATTTAATATTTTGTCAATTAAATCTATCGAAAAATGTAATTTTATACTTGTTATATATAATATGCTATGTTATAATCTCAATATAAAAATGAAAAGAAGGAGAAATATTCAATGCTTTTTATGAAAACTATATTTTTATATTTAACAATTGTAATTATTAGCTATAGAATAGGATTAATAATAAATAAAATATTAAAAAACCATAATTATATATCAATTATATTATATGGTTTTTTAACAACAGTTGCAATTTTACAAATCATTTACATTCCTTTAATTTTATTGCATGTAAGTTTCGAATTTGTCTTGTATATAACCATATTTATAATTAGTATACTCTTTATAACTTCTTTCTTTATTTGTAAACCAAAGCAAGAAAAAAAATTTTTTAAACACAACTATGCTAAATTAAAGCACATAAAGAAAACAGACTTTGTCATCGCTTCTATATTAATTTTAATGGTTTTGACTCAAGCTACAGTTTCTAGTTTGCTTTTTAATGAAAATGCTGATGATGCTTTCTATGTTAGTCTAGTAGAAGAAAATCAAAACTCTGATGCCATCTATACACACGCACCTTCATTAGGAAGTGAAAACACGATATTTTTATCTAGATATATGATATCTGGATATGAATTAAGTTTATCCGTTCTTGCTAAAATCTTTAATATCCCCTCAACAACATTATGTCATACTATAATACCTTTTATAATGATTTTATTTTCATATATGGCATATTATCTTTTAGCAAGAAAATTATTACATAAAAATAGAACTGCCATGATTTATGTATTACTACTCTCTATATTATTTTTATTTAGTGGATTCACATCAAGATTTAGAGGTATTATCTTACTAAGCAGAATGTGGCAAGGAAAAGAAATATTTTTAAATATTGTACTTACATTAATACTAGTAAATTTAATTAGTCTATCAAAATATAACGAAAAAAGAAATATAAAAGCCTTATTAATATTAAATTTATCAGCAGTATTTTTTACTAACACAGCTATTTTCTTAGTTCCTTTTGCTTATATAGGATTTGGCATTATTGCATTATTTCAAAGAAACTGGAAAACTTTTGGAAAATTACTCTTAACAGGATTACCAATCGCTATATATGGTATTTTATATTTAATAATAGCCAAAAACATTCATGGTTCTACATATAATGAGAATTTGAATATATTAGATATTTTTAAAAATTATATTGGTACCGGATATTACTTTATTTTATATATCTTCTCCATTATTATAATCTTACTTAAAGGAAACTCTATGGCTCGAAGATATTTTGTATTAGTACCTTTAATTTACTTAGTTACATTATATAATCCATTTTTAACTAAGTATATCACTCAATATTTTACTGGTACTGAAGTATTTTGGAGATTGTTCTGGCTACTACCACTAGAATTTTCAATAATATATTCTTTTGTTATACTACTAAATTTAAAAAATAATAAAGTATACAAATCCCTAGTTCTATTAATAGAAATATTACTACTAATCTTTATGGGGAAATTTGTTTATACAAAAGACAATGGATTTGAAATAGCTGAAAACTTTTATAAGATTCCTCAATCAATTATAGACCAAACACAGTATATATTGGATAAGGAAACTGAAAAAAATAGCACAGAACCTGCTACTGTTCTAGCACCGCCAGAACCTTTACATAGTGCTACCATGAGACAATTAAGCTCTGAGATAAATATAATTTGGTCAAGAGATATGTATATGTATGAAATACTTTCACAAGAAGAATTATCGGAACTTCAATCACTTCGTGACATCTATAGGAATGCAGTTCCAAACCTTAGTATTGAAGACTTTAACGTTCTAAGAAAAAAATATAAAATAAATTGGATTATTATAGATAATACTAATTTAAATATTGTAAATTACATGAATCAAACTCTTCCACTAAATATAACAGAAATTGGAGAAAACATTCTATATCAATATTAAGTTAACAAACTCTAAAAAATGGTATAAGCTTTTTTTGAACATTTAAAATTTGTAACTTTATTTAAAATAAAATGCTATTTCATATAATAAAAAACTAGAGAATCATATTTACTCTAGTTTTTATTTTCTATATTTGTGCCATCAAATCTATTACACTTTTTATAATTTCCTCATCCTGCAATTTTCCCTCAATATTTTCAGTTATCATCATGATGATTTTATTTTCATTCTGATAGTATTGATATGGCTGATAAGGATTCATGATTTCATAATCATAATTTACAACTTCACCTGTCATTTGATCTATAATATAACACGTTCCATCAATATCTATGACATATTGTTTCTCGCTATTTATAACATTTTTCAGTATTTCATCATTTTCATTAGGTTGAATTTCTTCTCTTATTTGTAACATGTCCTGGTCATCAAAATAATAACTTGAATTTGAACAAGTTTCTAACATTTCTAAGAATTTAGACTGTGAATCTTTCTTAACAAATATCCCTTGACTCTGAACTATATTAGTATTATATATCTCTTCAATCTCAGATAATTCTGGTTTATCTTCTTTTATCATTCCTGCAAAAACAACCTGGTATTGAAGAGACGGTTTTATTACTAATGCTTTTCTTCCATCATATTCTTCTTCCACTTGATATATATTAGAATCTCCTGTTGCTCCTGTAGCTTCTTTTAATTCATTTACCCCTGTTGATTCATTATATGCAATTTCATTTTCTTTATCAATAGTTGTATAACTGTTCTCTATATTATTTTCATTGTTTTCAGCATCAGTTTGAAAAATTTTTTTTCTTATCACAACAAAACTAACACTTAGAATTATAAGTACTACCACAATTATACTTATTGTTTTCACTCTTTTAGTCATTTACTACTATCCTTTCATACAATATTTCTTAACATATTTAATGTTGCATTAATATATCTTGTTGGGAACCCATTTTGTATAACAGAATTATGACCATTTATTCCTGCACTTGGTAATTCTATTAATGCTGCTTTTGCTGAATAGTTTGATGAACCTAAATTATTTCTTGCCCAGTTAATTAAATATCCATCTCCATATTGTCCTACAGTTCTGCTACTATTTTCTGGAAATTGTGCTTTATAATAACTACAAATACTTGGATCTCCTATTAATTGTTGCGTCCATCCATGTAAATCAACTAACACTGTTTGTCCTGTCTTTGATCTATTAGCATATAAGAAATCTCTTAAAAATCTTGCTTCATACGCTTGAAAACCTTCTGTTCCATTATAATTTCTATTATCTGTATAACGTCTATAACTTCCCACTTGCCAAGAACGATTTAAATCAATTCCTTTATTGTTTGGTGCCCAACTATATAAAGTTGTCCTTCCTGGTCCATTATTTGTATATCCATATTTTCTACCATCTGGATTTACCTCTGGTATAATATAAATAGTCCACTTATCTGATAAAGCTTGATCTTGCATTTTTAACAAATGGTTTTTTAAATCTTCTGCAATTAATGTTAACTCCGTTCCGTCATTATTCCATAAATCCTCAAATCCATGAACAGAAAATGTTGCAAAAAATACATTTGGTCCATTACCTATTTTGTAATAGTATAAATCACTACCCCTTCCATCACCTAAAGCCGCTAATCCACTATATCCATAATATCCACTTTCATAAGGTATTTGATTTATTGCTATTTTCATTGTTTCTCTTGCTATAATTTCATCTGTAACAGAATTCATAACTTTTATATCTAAATCATAATAATAATTATACTGTGCAGGTATGTTAGAAATATCTATATATCCTATTATTCCTGGTGTTGGATTTGCTTCTTTTGTTCCATAACCACTAACAGAATTTAAAACATCATTACGCTCAACAAAACTAACCTGATTTGTTACATCCCAACTATCTATATATATTTTCACATACTTATCAGGTGTTTCAGATAAATACCAACCCTCTATATATAATGTATCTCTATAATTTTGATTTGGTTTTGGATAATCCATGTACAAAGTTGATTTATATTTTGTCAAATATATATTTCTTACATCTTGTGTTATTAAAAATCCTTCTTTAGAAAGTATCTCTATTCTAACTGTGTTTTGTCCATCTTTTAAATCAGAAAGATCTAAAGTTCCTATAAATCCTGGTAATAAATTATTTTCTTTTCCTCCATAGTCTTTTATAGCATTCCACACATCAGTTCTTTCTACTCTTTCTATATTGCTTGTATAATCTTTTTCATTTACTTTTACCCTTACTTGTATATCTGTTTCTTCTGACATAACCCAACCTTCAACATATAAGTCCGAATTTACATTTCCGTTTATTTTTGGATAATCTACATTTAATAAAGTTTCTTTCGGTCTTAGTGTTATATTACGTATCTCAGTTATAGCTGTTTCATTAGTATCTGGCATATATATATCAATTTTAACAGTATGGTTACCATAACTTAGATTAGAAGAATCTATAATCCCTTCAAATCCTGGTAATTTATTTGTATCACTAGAACCATAGCCTTCTACTGCTTTTAAAACATCTTCTCTTTCTACTCTTTGAATTTGATTACTATAATCTATATCATCTATACTAATTTTAACTTCTAGATTAGGATTTTCAGACATTACCCAACCTTCCATATAAATTTCATCAACAGATTCTCCGTTTCTTGGATAATCCACATGCAATAATGTGTTATATTTTGATACATAAAATTCTCTTTTTTGTTCTTGCATTGTTTCTTTTGTAATTGTATTAATAATTTTAAAAGTTACAGTATGTCTTCCATCAATTAAAGATGAAATATCAATATTCCCTTCAAAGCCTGGCGTTTTGTTAATATCATTATTATATTCTTTGTATGCATTTAAAACATCTTGTCTTTCTACTCTTTTTATTCCTTCAGTTATTTCGTGGTTATCTATTGATACTTGTATATCAAAATTACTACTATCTGATATTCCCCATCCTTCTATATATAAATTCGTTCCTTTTATATCTTTAGTTGGATAATCTACATGTAATACAGATTTATACTTTGATAAAAAGATTGTCTTTGTTTGCGTTGCTAGTATTATATCATTATTTACAACATTAATTGTCAGAGTATGTGTTCCATCTTTCTCATTTGACAAATCTAATGTTCCAATAAAACCTGGTTTTTGATTTATGTTTCTATCAAAACTAGGTTCTGCTTTCAAGACATCCTCTCTCTCACTTCTGTTTATTTCTTTTGTTCTGTCCTTTCCATCAAATAATATCTCTAATTTTGTATCATTGTTATCTGTTAAGAACCAACCTTCTATATATAATTTATCTTGCTGGATATTTTCTTGGCTAGGATAATCAACATGCAAAATTACATTCGGAGTAGCAACACTTGGTATACTAAGTCCAAATAGTAAAACAAAAAATATTAATGTTATAAAAATAAATCCTTTTTTTATTTTCATACTTTCCCCCCCTTAATATATATTATTATTGTAATACAAACCTCATATATCCTAATATTGGAAAATGAAAAATAATTATTTCCTTCACCATTTTTTTAAACATGTTTCTTCCACTTAGGAAATTTATATAACTTATGAGGTGTAAATTTATAAACTTGGATTGTTTTAATTTTTCATAATATTGAATAATTCGTTGAATTGCTTTTTTATTGTTCTCATCTCTTGCATATTCTAAGCACATTTTTACTCCGTTTAAATATGCTTTATCTATTACTTTTTCATTTCTATATTGCAAATAACTTTGATAAGATTTCCCATGTTCTTGTTTCCATCTACTAATGTTTTGATTTAAACTTCTCCCGCCGAAAACATTACTTGTATGTAATCTGTATGAAAAAAGTGGTTCCTCAATATAGTCTACGCCTTTTGCTTCACTTGCTATAAAACTTGCAAGCCAATCATGTGCCATTACAGATTCTTTATATGGTAACATTTTTTGTCTAACTTCTGATGTGAAAATTTGAGAGCAACCTAATCCTAAGTATCTTGATATTGTTAAAATGTTGTTTTTACCTTTTACCAAAGGCATATTTTTATGTTTAAAATAATTTAAATTTATAATTTCATCATTTTCATTTATATGTTTAGAATTGCAATATATCAAATCAACATTTTTCTCTATTAATGTATTTAAAGATTTTTCTATTTTATTTGGATACCAAATATCGTCTTGGTCACAAAATGCTACATATTTTGCTGTCGACTTTGTTAATAGAAATTCAAAATTTTTTATATATCCTAAATTTTTCTCTTGAACATATAGTTCTATTCTGTCATCGCTTTTTGCATAATCTTCTAGTATTTCTATTACTTCTTGCTCATTTGAGCAATCATCAGATATGTATAATTTTATGTTTTTGTATGTTTGATTTAATACACTTTCTATTTGTTCTTTTAAATATGTAATGTTTGGTTTATATGTCGCTAATAATATATCTACTTTCTCTTTCATTTTTTCTCCATTAATTGCTTGCAATTTTTTGTGCAATATTATTTTTTATATTTACTATAATATAAAAAACAGATTACAATATTATTTTATAATTGTAACCTGCCTTTGTCAATATCTTTTAAAAAATAACTTTATTTAACAAGCCTTTTCGTCTCTTTAGCTATCATTAATTCTTCATTTGTTGGGATTACATAAACTTTTACTTTTGAGTCTAATGTTGAGATTACCTTTTCTTCTCCTCTCATATTATTTGCGTCCAAATCTAGTTTAACTCCCATAAATTCTAATTTTTCACAAATACCTTTTCTTATATTTATTTGGTTTTCACCAACTCCTCCTGTAAATACAATATAATCAATACCTTTCATTGCTACTGCATATTTTGCTATATAACTTGCAATTGAATAAGTGAATTGTTCTATTGCTATTTTAGCCATTTCTGTTCCTTTGTTTGACTCATCTTCTATAACTCTAAAATCTGGTGCCATACCTGATACACTTGCTAATCCAGATTTTTTATTTAGGATATCTTCCATTTCTTGAGGACCTATGTTTTCCTTTTTCATTATATATGTAACTACTGATGGATCTAAATCTCCACTTCTTGTTACCATTGGTAATCCTCCAAGTGGTGTTAATCCCATACTTGTATCTAAAGATTTTCCATCTTTAACAGCACAAATACTAGAACCTTGTCCCAAATGACATGTTACTATTTTTGTTCCTTCAAGTGATTTATTTTCAATTTCTCCTAATCTTTGAGATACATACATATGTGAAGTACCATGGAAACCATATTTTCTTATACCATATTTTTGATAATATTCATATGGTATTGGATATATATATTTATTTTTTGGAATTGATGAGTGAAATGCTGTATCAAATACTCCAACCATTGGCTTATCTGGCATTACTTCTTTACAAGCTTCTATTCCTAAAATACATGCTGGATTATGTAGTGGTGCTAAATCTGTACATTCTTCAATTATTTTTACTATATCATCATTTATTAAAACTGAATCTGTTATCTTTTCTCCTCCATGCACTATTCTATGTCCTACTGCATTGATTTCATCTAAAGAATCAATAACTTTATAATCTGGATTAGTAAATTGTTGTAAAGTAAACTCTATTGCTTCTTTATGATTATATGCAGGTTTTTTTATCTCTATTTTTTGTCCATTTACTTTATGTGTTATAAAAGCCTCTTCTTCTCCAATCCTTTCATATTTTCCAGAAGCTAATACTTCCTCTGTTTCCATATTAATCAATTGATATTTTAGTGATGAACTACCACAATTTAAAACTAAAATTTTCATTTTTAAAATTCCTCCTTAAATTCAATTACAAATAGTTTAATTATATATTACCAAATTCTATCATCATGGTTGTCTCTAACTTTGTACATATTTAATTCTTCTCTATCAGATAGTTCCATTTTTGCTTCTATATCTTGATCATGTTTTTTCATATTTTCATTAATATGTCTTGTTAATATACTTAACTCTTCATCGCTTATTCTTCTTTGCTTTTCTCTCCATTCTTTACAATTCCCCATTTTATTAAGCCTCCTTTATTTGCTTAAAGTTTCCCTTGCTATCATTAATTCTTCATTTGTCGGGATTACAAATGTTCTAACTTTAGCATCTTTGCTAGAAATTTCTGCTTCTTCTCCTTTTACTTTTTGATTATATTCCTTATCAATTTTCACTCCAAAAACTTCTAGATAGTCACAAATTGCTTCTCTCGAATCTTGTCCTTTTTCTCCTACACCTGCTGTAAATGTTAATATGTCAAATCCATTCATTGCTACTGCACATCTTGCGACATAACCTGCTACTAAATAATGAAAATTATCTAATGCTAATATTGACCTTTCTTCTCCCTCTCCTGCTTCTGCTTCTATGTCTCTAAAATCTACAGATACTCCTGATATTCCATATGCTCCAGAATATTTATTTAAAATATCTTCCATTTCTTCTGATTTTAAATTTTCTTTTTTCATTATATATGTAATTATTGATGGGTCTAAATCTCCACTTCTTGTTCCCATTGATATTCCTCCTAGTGGTGTTAATCCCATACTTGTTTCTACAGATTTACCATTTTCTATTGCACAAATACTTGCTCCTTGTCCTAAATGGCAATTTATTATTTTCAAATCTTTGATGTCTTTTCCGACAAGTTCTGCAACTCTATTTGCTACATATTTATGTGAAGTCCCATGGAATCCATATTTTCTTATTCCATATTTCTCATAATATTCATATGGAATTGGATATAAATATCTTTCTTTTTCTAATGTTTGATGAAAAGCTGTATCAAATACTGCTACCATTTTCATGTTTGGTACAAGTTTTTTACAAGCTTTTATCCCTAGTATAGACGCTGGATTATGTAATGGTGCTAATTCTATACATTTTTCTATTTCTTCTATTACTTCATCAGTTATTACTACTGGATTTGTAAATCTTTCTCCTCCGTGTGCAACTCTATGACCAATTCCAGCTAATTCATCTAAACTTTTTATTACTCCATAATGTGGATTCATTAATCTGCTTAATACAAAAGAGATAGCTTTATCATGGTTTTCAGCATAATGTTCAAATTTATGCTTTTTTCCATTTACTTTATGTGTTAAAAATGAATCTGATTGACCTATCCTTTCAAAATATCCTTTTGCTAAAACCTCTTCTGTTTCCATATCAATTACTTGATACTTTAATGATGAACTACCTGAATTTAAAACCAATATTTTCATATAAATTCCTCACTTTATTTTATTTTTTTATTTATTGCTTTTCACTTTATAGTAAATACCATTCGTTTTTTAGTTTTGTAACATAAAGTGAAAATAAATATTTTTCTTATTGTTGAGCTTGAACTGCTGTTATTGCTACTACTCCTGCTATATCATCACTATTACATCCTCTTGATAGGTCATTTACTGGTTTTGCTATTCCTTGACATAATGGACCATATGCTTCTGCTTTTGCTAATCTTTGTACTAATTTATATCCTATGTTTCCTGCATCTAAGTTTGGGAATATTAAAACATTTGCATTTCCTTCTAATGGACTATTTGGTGCTTTTGATTTTGCAATCTCTGGAATAATTGCTGCATCTAGTTGCAACTCACCATCTACAATTAAATCTTTTTGTTTTTCTCTAACTAGTTTTGTTGCTTCAATAACCTTTTCTGTTAACTCTGAATGAGCACTTCCATAAGTTGAATATGAAAGCATTGCAACTTTTGCTTCTTTTCCCACTAGTTGTTTAAAACTTTTACTTGATGAAATTGCTATTTCTGATAATTGGTCTGGATTAGGGTTTTCATTTAATCCACTATCCCCAAATATGAATACTCCATTTTCGCCATATTCACAATCAGGTACTACCATTACAAAAAAGGCAGAAACTAACTTTGTATCTGGTGCTGTTCTTAATATTTGTAGTGCAGGTCTTAGTGTGTCTGATGTAGAATGTATTGCTCCAGAAACTAATCCATCAGCTTTATTATCTTTTACCATTAACATTCCATAATATACTGGGTCTAAAACTAATTCTTTTGCTTTCTTTATTGTCATTCCTTTATGCTTTCTTAGTTCATATAGTAAATTTACGTATGTATCATGGTCTTCTGATTTTTCTGGATCTACTATTTTTGCTTCTCCAATATTTATATTCTCAGTTTTTGCCTTTTCTTTTATTTTTTCTTCTTTTCCTATTAGGATTATCTTTGCGTATTTTTCATTTAATATCTTCTCTGTCGCTTTTAAGACTCTGATGTCTTCTGCCTCTGGAAGTATTATTGTTTTTATTTGCTCTTTCGCTCTCTTTTTTATTTCTTCTATAAATGACATTTCTTTACCTCCTTTTCTGCAATCATTATATAATAAAAGTCGGTAAAAGCACAAGTCTTTAATAAAAAAAAGAATATTTACTCTCATAAATATTCTCTTTTTATTTTTTATAATAATATCTTTTATAAAGATACTAAAGCAGGAATAGCTTTTATATAAATTAAGGTTTAGCTAGGTATGTATCCTAAAATATAAGAATTTTCGATTCCAATCAATTCACTAGGCTGTATTGTTTCGTATTCTTCGTTTACAATATGTACCCAATGACTAGAAATCCAGATACCATTGTCATCATCATATTCAAAACCAAATCTATTGTAAGAAGAACTTAACCAGTCATTCCATGTCATTCCTTCTTCATATTGTATCGTTATATCTCCCACTTTACTTCCTGTATCTTTTATTGTTAATTCTTTAACATTGCTAGTTGTTTCTTCTGTCATATTCCATATGCTTTCTTCTTCGGCATTTACGCAATATTTCAAAGTATATGCATTTGTTTCCTCATCTAATTCTATCTTATATACATCTGTTACTCCATCTGTTCCGTTTCCCCTATCTAATGTTTGTCCTGTTAATTTATTGACATCTATTACTCCCTGGGCGTTTATAACCTTCTTTTCTGTTAGAAGAAAATCCCAAAAACTTGTTGCTGTTGTTGCTAAGTAGTTTACTTCTTCTCCTTTCTTTTGTTAAATATTCATTGCACATTAATTGGTGCTCTATAAATATCATTTATGACATTAGCTTTATCAATAAATAATATTTATTATATTTTATATTTTTGGAAAAAGTAAGTCAATATATTACTTCAAATATTATTAAGAATATACTAAAAAACCTTTGGTAAAAATATAATTAATCCCACTATCGCAGCAATAATTGCAGAAAATAGCACTGCTCCTGCCGCAATGTCTTTCGCATATTTTGCTTTTTCATTAATTTCCGGCATAGCAATATCAACTGTTGTCTCTATTGCAGTATTAATTAATTCCAATGAAATTACTAGTGCAAATAAAATTAAACATACTATCCATTCCATCACACTTATCTTGAATATAAAACCTGCAATAATTACTATAAACATTATAATAAAATGTATCTTCAAGTTTTGCTCTGTAGACCATGCTTCTTTTATTCCTTCAAAAGCATATTTAAAACTGTTTCTTAATTTTTTTCTCTTTTTTCTCATTTCTACCATTTTTCTCTTATTCATAATATTTATCTTTTTTTCCTTTTCTAATTTTAATATAGACCTAACAATATTTGTGAATAGCATTAAATATGCTATTGATATTGCAAATCCTCCTATGACATCACTTGCATAATGTACGCCTAAATATATCCTACTAAATCCAATCAGTGGTATTAAAAGTGTTAATATTCCACAACTTATATATTTAATTTTCTTGTTTTTTACCATTTTCCATATCAAATATATTATCAAACCATAAAATGCCATACTAACCATCGAATGTCCAGATGGGAAACTATACCCACTCTCAGCAATCAGTCTATATCCTTCTGGTCTTGGTCTTTGTATTATATATTTTAATAATTGATTTAATAGTGTAGTAATTACTAAATTACTTGTTATACACATACCAATTTTTTTGTTTTTTAAGAAAATGAGTGTTCCTAAGGATATTGCTATCAATACATATGCCGAAGACAAGTTTGTTATTACTTTCATAATAACTGTGAGTGGCTCTGACCTTAAATTTAGAATTACAAGTTTATATACTAAAACATCTAATTCTAGTTGTTCATTTTCAAATATATCTTCTAACAACATTAGCACAATTATTAGACAAAGAAATACTATTATCCATTTATAATTTTTTTCTATGATTTTCTTTAGCATTTGTAATACTCCATTTCTATTATTTTATCTTACTATTAATTTATTTAGTCTAAAAATATAAACTTTTTCTGAAATTTTTAATTTATATTGTGTTAACTGAAAAGTTTTATATTATTTTCTATAATTATATATCATTAACTTTATTTTAAATATTACTAAAATTTTATTACTTTTTCCCATGGTAAATTTTCTTTTCCAAAATGTCCATAATTTGTAGTTAATGAATAAATTGGTTTTTTTAGTTCTAAATATTTTATAATTCCATCTGGTGTTAAATCAAATTTTTTATTGATTTTTTCAATTATCTCATCTTCTGATATTTTTCCTGTACCAAAAGTATTTACATTTATAGATAATGGCTCTTTCATTCCAATCCCATAAGAAATTTGAATTTCACATTTTTTTGCATATCCATTTGCAACAATATTTTTAGCAATATGTCTTAACATGTAAGTAGCAGATCTATCTACTTTACTTGCATCCTTTCCTGAAAAAGCACCTCCTCCATGTCTTGCATATCCTCCATATGTGTCCACAATAATTTTTCTTCCAGTTAATCCCGTATCTCCCAATGGACCTCCAATTACAAATTTTCCAGTAGGATTAATATATATTTTTGTGTATTTATCAATCATATTTTCTGGAATAACTGTTTTAATTACCTTTTCTATAATATCTTTTCTTAATATATCTTGACTAATTCCTTCATTATGTTGTGTAGAAACTAATATTGTTTCTATTCTTTTTGGTTTATCATTTTCGTATTCGACTGTTACTTGTGTTTTTCCATCTGGCCTTAGATAATCTATTTCTTCATTTTTTCTTACTTCTGTTAATCTTCTAGATAATTTATGTGCCATAGAAATTGCATATGGCATGTATTCTGGCGTCTCATCACATGCAAAACCAAACATAATCCCTTGGTCTCCAGCTCCTCCAACATCCACTCCCATAGCGATATCTGGACTTTGTTTAGTTATATTTGTTTCTATTTCACAAGTTTTATAATCTATATCTATATTTGCATTGTCATATCCGATTTCTTTTATCTTTTCTCTTACTAATTTTTCGATATCTATTTCGCCTTTTGCTGTAATTTGCCCTGCAATTGTAACTTTATTTCCTGATGCAAATGTTTCTACTGCTACTCTTACATTTTCATCTTTTTTTAGATATTCGTCCAATATGCAATCTGAAATAGTATCACATAATTTGTCTGGATGTCCTTCTGTAACACTTTCTGATGTAAAAAAATATTTTTTCATTTTACTTGCCTCTTTTCTTCCTTCTATCTCATTGCATAATTATTACATTTTTTAACTTTTTTGTCAATGTGGGGACGTGTCAAATTGAACATTTTTTGTCCAAAAGGGACAGACCTCATTAAAGGTCAAGGATATGTAAAGGATGATGCTAGAGGGGATAATATATAATATAAAGGAATGAACGATTTTGCGTATCTAAATTTGAATTAGAAATTCTTAAAGAAAGAAATGTTGGATATGCACGGTACTCGCAGAATGCGAGGGTCTGAGTGCAAGAAAACATTTTTTCCTTTTAGAATTTCTTTGAAAATTTAGCTTATACAAAATTGTGAATGATTTTATATTATATATTTTCCCCTCTAGCATCATCCTTTACATATCCTTGACCTTTAATGAGGTCTGTCCCTTTTGGTCTCATTTTGGAACGATTTGGCCCGTCCCTAACGTTCCAATATCCATTTTACAATTGCTTTTTTTATAACATCATATTCTTCTTTTTCAAATTGCATATTGGCAATACAATATTTTTTATTAGCTATATGTGAACAAAATATACATTCATATAAATTGTTACAGTCTTGAATAAAATATGAATTACTAATTTTGCTAGAGCATATTACATTATAACTGTTTGTGCAATCAGATGAGTCTGCTATTCGTAATCCAAAACTTGTTGTTGCACTTCTTTGACATGCGATAATATTTTCACTTCCTGCGCATCCGTCTGAAAATATTACGTTTTTACATTTTCTACAATCAGTGGAGCGATATACATTTTCTGATGTGTACATAGGGTCACTTTGTGATACATTTATACAATCATAAACTCTTTGGGTTGTTGTGTAATTTGTTATTTTCCAGATTTCTAATATTTCTTTTAAATTTTTCACATTTCGTTTTGGTATCATCCAACCTTTGTTTTGATCATGTTTTCTCATATTTTCTTGTGTAATATATTTAGCAGAACTAACAGATGATGCCCATGTTTCTTCTCCTGTTACACTATCTATTACTTTTTGTGGTAATCTTACATCAAAGGCGAATTCAGATAAGATTTTTTCTAATGTATATGGATTATTTTGCCCAAAAATGGCTATAAATGTTTTGTTTATTATTTCCATTGTTTCTCTAGTATCCAAGTTGCTCCCTCCTTTTTCTTGCAGGTGATTGAGATATCATAATATCTTTCAGACTAATATTACTGTCAATTGAAAATGTATTGTCTGTTTCTTCTTTTTCTTTTATTTTTTTCTGTTCTTCACTTTCAAAATCAAATTCTGTTGTTAAAATCTGATTTAAGACTTTTTGTGGTATTGGTACAAAATCTAATGTTTTGGCTTGAAAGGCTGGATATACTTTTCCTTGTCTTCCAACTCTTACAATACATTCTCTATTTTTTAATTCTGTTAATATTTTCATTCTTGTAATAAATGAATTTTTGACAGCTATATCCATTCTAATGTTTCCATCTAAAATTCTTGCATCTTCTCTTGATACTCTAAATATGTAATAATTTATCATGTTTGAAAATATTGCTTTTTGAAGTATTTCACTTATTTGATTAAAATATTGTTGTGCTAGTATTAATGATAAATTATATTTTCTGCTTTCTGATAAAAATCGGCTCAATATTGGGTTTTCCAGCAATGCTACTTCATCAATTATAAATATGATATGCTCATCATAAGTATAACTCTGAATCAATTGTAAAATTTGTTGCATGGTAAAACCTGCAATTGTTTTTGTCGCATTCATTCCTAATTTGCTTTGGTTTAAAGATATTATTGTCAAAAAATTTTCTTCTATAATATCTTTTAAATCTCTTTCTGTTCCTCTACTTTTCAAGCCTGGTAACAATTCCATTTCGTCTATAAATGATATTATTGGTGAAAATGCTTCTTGATAAGATTCTGTTTTCAATTTATTGAATTCCACAGAAAAGAAATCAATTGTACTTTCTAATAAATTATCTGCTTTTAATAATTCATTCTTATATTCTACTTCTGTTAGTAATTTTTTCAAATTTGCAAAATCCATTTTGTTTAATTTTGTTAATAAATATATACTATGTCTTAATACTCTTTCTAATTTCGAATTATATTGGTCTGCCATTAATGTTTGAAATAGAGATAAGATTAGTTCTGTTGTTACAATCAAATCTTTTGAGGCTCTCATAAATAAGTTAAAGCTATTTTTTGTTTTTTCAAAATCTAATATTTTTGTGTTTTCAATACCTCCTATATCATTTTTGATTTCTGCATGAGGATCTATAATCACAACTTTATATTTTCTCTTATATTCCTCATTTTTAGATAGATTCATGACTAATGTACTAATCAACTTAGATTTTCCTGTACCACTTGCTCCTACTATGATAGAATGTTTGTCAAAATCATATTGATTTAAATGTAAGTAATAATCTTCTATTAAATATGGAAATGTATTAACTTTTAAAAATGCATCTTTTTTGTTATCTTTTAATATATGTATAGTTTTTTGTATATCTAAAAATTTTGTAGCGTCTTTTTTATAAAAAAAGCGATTATATTTAGAAAAGTCAATACTTAGCAATTGATATGGCACACTAAACACTACTCTTCTTCTTATTAAGTAACCATATTTATTTTCAAAAAATATATAAGCTCTAAATCTATAATAATTTTTAGTTATTGGTAAAATGTCAATTTCTAAAAATTTTAATTTTTTGCCATTTTTTACTTCAGATTTGTCATAAATATCTAATACACTTTTTTCTTTTGTGGTTACGATGTACCATCTATTTGTTATTGATTTTTCCTCAAATAGATTTTCTTCTTCTTCATCTACTTTTTTTAATATAAATTCACTAAAATCTTGTATTATAGATGGTAATTTTTTAGAAGATTTTATAAAATATCTAATTGTGTTATTTTCTATGTATATGTAAATTTTCCATTTTTTCAACAGTCCATTTAAATTTGATACTGAATATAGAAATTTAGACCATGTTTGCTCTTCAACAAATTGTTGTGTTAAAAATATTTCTGTTAAATATTTCATTTTATCATCACCAATTGTATTATATCTTTCTAGAAAAATAAAAAACTGACTTTTTTAATACATAAAAAATCAGTTTTTATATTTTATGCCATAGGAAATAATATGAAACGTTAAAGCTAAATTTATAATTCAATTGGCATTAAAAAATCAGTTATATCATCATGATAATATTCTAATTCTGGTAATTCTCTTATTTTATATTCACAACTTGGAATAAATTTTGTATAAAACTTTCTAATTTCTTTTTGAATGTCTTTTGCTTCTTGAGAATTTATTCTAATAGAAATCCACTTTGATTTTGGTATCTCATATTTATCAAATTCTTTTTGTTCTTTCTCATACAATACCCAAAAGTAGCATTTTGTCTTTCCAAACCTTTCAATATATTCTGTCATACCATATTCAAAATCACCATAAGTTTTATACATATCCTTGCAAAAAGTTGGTGCATCTAATTTTATGTTTTGTATAGTTGTTTCTCTTTTTTTCCCATAAAGAACCATTTTTTCTCTATCTATAATTGAATATTCTATATTGGGGCTATCTTCTTCTTTTTCATCAAAATGAATTTTAGAAAATACTTTTAATCCTATAGGCTTTTTTCTTATTTGACTTGGTTTTACTCCATAAAATTTTTCAAATGCTCTTGAAAAAGATGTTGCATTTTCATATTGGTATTTTATTGCAATATCAATTATCTTTTCATGTCCATTAATTAAATCAATTCCTGCTCTAGATAATCTTCTTTTTCTTATATATTCTGATAATGAAATATTGCATAGCATACTAAATAATCTTTGTAACATAATCTCATTTGTCCCCAAAAATTGTGCTAATTTACTATATTCTATTTTATTATCTAAATTTTCTTCTATATATTCTAACATTTCATTTAATGATACATATATATTCATCTTTATTATACCCTTCTTACTGAAAATCATTATTGTAATAATTAATGATACATAAAAGTTTTTAAATATTTATATATTTTAGTTTTTAACACAATTGATTATACGAAATGTTGTAACCAATAATATATCATAAATGTGCCTCTTACTGTTTTTTTACTTAATTTGCTTTTTCACAAATTGCAAGCTCTATAGCTTTATTACAATTTTCAATAGTTACAAAATTCATATTTCCAGCATATTCTCCATCAATTGTCCAATCTACATTTTTTTCAGTTGTTATGGTTATTTTATTTGCTTTAAAATATACGAAATCTCTATTTACCATATAATCTTTATGCCTAAAATCACTTAATAGTCTAAAATATCCTGAAAGCTTTTTTGGCTTTCTAATAAAAATTGCTTCAAATTTACCATCTGCTAAATCAATATCTTCTCTATTAAACCATTTGAAACCTGCTATTGATTCTGAATTACTTATTCCACCATATATAAATTCACCTTCTAATTCTTCTTCATCAAATGCAATTCTTACTTTATATGTTGGTATTTTTATTAATTCTTTTATAGCTTTCATGTAATATGCTAATCTTCCATATTTATTTTTTGCTTTTTGTGAAGTTTTATATGCTACATCTGTAATAACACCAAAAGCTGCAACATAGCAGAAATATTTATTGTCATTAAATTTTCCTATATCTAATATTTTCGCTTTTGATTTTAGTAACCTTTTTGTTATAGATATATCTTTTATTGGCATATCTAAACTTTTTGCTAAATCATTTGTTGTTCCCATTGGAATATATGCAATGCTAACATCTTTTACTTTTAATTCCATAATTGCTGTAACAGCTTCATTAAATGTTCCGTCTCCTCCACAAATTAGTATTAAATCAGTATCTTCGATATTGTCTATTACAATATTTCTTGCATTATATTCTTTTTTGGTAAATTGCATGTTAACTTGCATATTTTGTTTTTCCAAATTTTTCTTTATATCTTTTGCATATTCAGTTATATTTCCTTTTCCAGATGTTGGATTTATTATTGTTAGCACTCGAATACTCAAATTTTTTCCTTCTTTCTATTTTTCTTTAACAAACAAGATTTTATCACATTTTTCTTCAATAGTAAAGTAAATTTTTTGTCAATAGGAATCAATGGGTGTCAGTGGGGACGGAGTTGTCAGTGGGGACGGAGTTGTCAATGGGGACGGAGATTTTGACAACATTGTTAATGACAATGTTGTCAAAA